>DJXA01000061.1:5463-7087 GCA_002449555.1 Atopobiaceae bacterium UBA7016
CGTGCAGCACATGGAGCCGGACCACAGCGGCAGCATCATCGCGTTTACCGAGCGCTACCCCGAGGCCACCATCGTGGCGAGCATGGGCGCCTTCAACATGATGCTCAACTACTTCGGCACCAAGTTCGAGGGTCGCAACCTGGTGGTGAAGGAGGGCCAGACGCTGTCGCTTGGCATCCGTGAACTGCAGTTTATTGCCGCTCCCAACGTGCACTGGCCGGAGGTCATCTTCACCTACGACGCGGCTGACAAGGTGCTGTTCACGGCCGATGCGTTTGGCAAGTTTGGCGCACTGGACGTGGACGAGGACTGGGACTGCGAAGCTCGCCGCTACTACTTCGGCATCGTGGGCAAGTTTGGCAAGAACGTCCAGGCCGTGCTGAAGAAGGTGGCCAAGCTGGACGTGGCCGTGATCTGCCCGCTGCATGGCCCCATCCTCTCCGAGAACCTGGAGCACTACATCGGCCAGTACCAGACGTGGTCGGCCTATGAGGTTGAGACCCAGGGCGTCGTCATTGCGTACTCCAGCGTGTACGGCCACACCAAGGCAGCCGTCGAGCTGCTGGCCAAGACGCTTGAGGAGAAGGGCTGCCCGCGCGTGGTGGTGACTGACCTCGCGCGCGACGACCAGGCCGAGGCTGTTGAGGACGCGTTCCGTCACAGCATCCTGGTGCTGGCAACCACCACGTACTGCGGCGGCGTGTTCCCCGCGATGGAGCAGTTCATCCATCACCTGCTTGACCACGCGTACCAGAAGCGCACCATCGCGTTTGTGGAGAACGGTTCGTGGATGCCGACGGCCATGAAGGGCATGAAGGCCCTGACCGACAAGCTGGAGGCTATCGAGTACACCGAGCACAACGTGACCATCAAGGGCTCGCTGAACGACGATTCTCGCGCGCAGATTGATGCGCTTGCCGACGAACTGGTGGCCAAGTTCTAAGGGCGTTACAAGGGCCCTGAGGGCCTCTGAGCGTGTTTCACATGGCGGCGGGAGCCTATGTGCTCCCGCCGCCTCTTTATATGTGACTCAAATGACGCGGTTGAACCGAACCACGCTAAAACGCAATTTTGGGGTCAGGGACCGAAGTTGCGTCTTAGCAAATAGGGAGGGCGCCCTTGCGGACGCCCTCCCTTGTGGTACCTGCTATGAGACGTGGGGCTTAGTCAGCCTTAGTCCTCATCCTCGTCCTTGCGGCGACGAATCACCATGCCGGAGGCGATGCTCGCGACGCCAGCGGCTGCAAGCGCGCCCATGGCGACGACGTTCGTCGGGTCGCTGGTCTGCGGCAGGCGCTTCTTGGCGGGCTTCACGGGCGCGGCCGGCTCGGGGTTCTTCTTCCACTGGGCCACGAAGGTGTGGTCGCCGGTGACGGTGTACTTGTCGCCAGGCTGGTACTCGGAGCCCTTCCAGTAGTCGAAGGTGTAGCCCTCGCGCGTCGGTGCCTCGTGGATGGTGATGACCTCGTTGAGCATGTGCTCCTCGTGGATGTCATCGGTGCTGCCGTTGTACTGGCCGCCGTTCAGGTCGTACGTGATGACGAAGATCGGGCGGGTCGGCTCATCCTTGGTGCCAGGCGTGACCTCAGGCTTGGGCTTGTCCGGATCGGGGCTGATGCCGTCG
>DJXA01000058.1:0-2673 GCA_002449555.1 Atopobiaceae bacterium UBA7016
TTAGGTCCCTGACTCCTTTTTTGCGTGCGTGTAACATATCCTTAGAGAAGCAGGCACAGCGAGAGGGGCAACATGACGGAGAACAGCCATGGCGCACGTACACAGGACGTTCTGCCTGAGGCACCCGATGTCATCGTCATCACGGGCATGTCCGGAGCCGGTCGTACCGAGGCGATGCATACCTTCGAGGACCTCGGATACTTTGTCATCGACAACCTTCCGCCCAGCCTCATTCTGGACGTGGCGCGCATGAGCGGCCTGCGCGACGGCGTGGGCCGGCACCTGGCCGTGGTATGCGACCTGCGTACGCAGGGCCAGCGCTTCGGCGAGCTCGCGGAGGCGCTCGACGAACTCTCTGCGCATGAGTTCACCTACGGCGTGGTTTACCTCGAGGCGTCCGACGAGACCCTTCGCCGCCGCTACGCTTTGGCACGCCGCCCGCACCCCATCGCCAAGGAGGGCGAGACCACGCTCGACGCCGTGCGCCGCGAGCGCATGCTGCTTCACGACATCCGCGAGCGCTCGACGCTGGTCATCGACACCACCGACCTCAGTACCAAGGAGCTGCGCTCGCGCCTGCGCACCGCCTTCACGCAGCTCTCCGACCAGCAGCTCATGGAGGTTCACGTCTTCTCCTTCGGCTTCAAGTACGGCATGCCCGAGGAGGCCGACCTCATCATCGACGTGCGCTTCCTTCCCAACCCGTATTGGGATCCGGAGATGCGACAGCTTACCGGCAAGGACGAGCTCGTGCACAACTTCGTGCTTGGCCACCCCCAGACGCAGGCGTTTCTTGAGGTCTGGCGCCAGCTGCTCGACACCGTGATGCCTGGCTACGTGGCCGAGGGCAAGAGTCGCCTTTCCATCGGCGTGGGCTGCTCGGGCGGCCAGCACCGCAGCGTGGCGCTCGCCGACGAGACGGCCGTCTACCTCGCAAGCGCCGGCTATCACGTGGTCTCCAGCCATCGTGATCTCTTCCGCGCCGAGTCGCGCTCATAGGAACCCGCAGTGGCGTCGTTCACGGCCCAGGTAAAAGATGAGCTCTCCCGTGTGGAGGGGGAGTGCCCGCAGTGCAAGTACGCGCAGCTCTCCGCCATCGTGCGCATCTGCGGAACGCTGTCGTTTCGCGGCCCCGGCCGCTACGCGGTGCACATCTCAACCGAGACCGGCGCCGTGGCCCGCGCCATGATCAAGCTCACGCACGAGCTCTTCGACCTCGAGACCTCGCTGACCGTTCGCCAGTCCGTGCTGCACAAGACGCGCAACTACCTCATCGAGATAGGGGAACAGGAGCAGCTCGAGGCTGACCTCATCCGCCTCGGCATCCTGGTGCCCGGCAGGGGCCTTGCGCACGGCATCCCCTCCAAGCTGCTTGACAACGCATGCTGCCGCAGCTCCTTCCTGCGCGGGGCCTTCATGGCGGGCGGCTTCATCGCCGACCCGCGCGGAGACTTCCACCTCGAGATCGCGGTCACCGGCGAGCAGCTCGCACAGGACGTCGTCGACCTCCTGGCAGGGTTTGGGGTGCACGCACGCCTCAACCATCGCCGCGGTGCCTACGCCGTCTACGTCAAGAGCTTTGACGGCGTGGTGTCCACACTGCGCGCCATGGGAGGAACCCTCTCGGCGAAGGCGGTTGAGGTAGTTCGCCGCATGAAGCACAACAAGAACAACGCCAACCGCCAGACCAACGCCGACATGGCAAATCTCCGCCGAACGGCAAATGCCGCCGGAAGTCAGATGATTCTGGTGGACAAGGTGTACCGTTTGCCGGAATACCGATCGCTCTCGCCGGCACTTCGTGAGTTCTGCACCTTGCGCACGCAGAACCCCGAGCTTTCGTTAGCCCAGCTAGGGGAATTGTGCAACCCACCAGCGTCGAAGTCCGCCATGTACCACCGCGTGCTGCGTCTGCAGGCGCTTGTGGCCGAACGTGAGGACCAAGCAAAAACGTAAGAATATTGTGCAATTGCCGTATCGTCTCTACCCGTCATACCGAATATCGACCACTTAGCGATGCGTTACCAATCCTTCCGCATTTGGGAGTAAACTGACGTAGGTTGTGTTTCTGGCTAGCCGTGGGGAGTGGCCCCAGGGCGGCCTCACGAAAGGAGACAGCATGGCAGTTAAGGTTGCTATCAACGGCTTTGGTCGCATCGGTCGTCTGGCTTTCCGTCAGATGTTCGGTCACGAGGGCTCCGAGATCGTCGCCATCAACGACCTCACCTCCCCCAAGATGCTCGCTCACCTTCTGAAGTACGACTCCTCGCAGGGCAACTATGCTCGCAACCACAAGGTCGAGGCTACCGAGAACTCGATCATCGTGGACGGCAAGGAGATCACCATTTACGCGAAGGCCAACGCGGCTGAGCTGCCCTGGGGCGAGCTTGACGTCGACGTCGTCCTCGAGTGCACCGGTTTCTACACCTCCAAGGCCAAGGCCCAGGCTCACATCGACGCCGGCGCCAAGAAGGTCGTCATCTCCGCTCCCGCGGGCAACGATCTGCCGACCGTCGTCTTCAACGTCAACCACGAGATTCTGACCGCTGATGACAACATCATCTCCGCGGCCTCCTGCACCACCAACTGCCTCGCTCCGATGGCTAAGGGCCTGAACGACTACGCCCCCATCGAGAAGGGCCTCATGACCACCATCCACGCTTACACCGGCGA
>DJXA01000058.1:2778-10193 GCA_002449555.1 Atopobiaceae bacterium UBA7016
GCCCGCAGCGCAAGGGCGACCTCCGTCGTGCCCGCGCTGGCGCCGTCAACATCGTCCCCAACTCCACCGGCGCTGCCAAGGCCATCGGCCTGGTTCTCCCCGAGCTCGCTGGCAAGCTTGACGGCTCCGCTCAGCGCGTCCCGACGCCGACCGGCTCCACCACCATCCTCTACGCCGTCGTTTCCGGCGAGGATGTCACCGCTGAGGGCATCAACGCTGCTATGAAGGCCTACTCTGAGACCATCCCCGAGACCTTCGCTTACAACGAGGACGAGATCGTCTCCTCCGACATCGTCGGCGAGACCCACGGCTCGATCTTCGACGCCACCCAGACCCGCGTTATGCCGCTGGCCGATGGCAAGTACCTCGTCCAGGTTGTCTCCTGGTACGACAACGAGAACTCCTACACCTCCCAGATGGTCCGCACCATCAAGTACTTCGAGAAGTTCGTTGCTTAAGTCTTCGGCTTCGGTTTTGGTGTAGAGGGGGCGCGGTCACCGGCTCGCAAGGCCTGGGGCCGCGCCCTTTTTGCAAGTTAGGACATCGACGTAAAAGGAGTGGTTCCAATGGCCTTTACCAAGAAGACCGTCCGTGACATCGATGTCGCCGGCAAGAAGGTCATCATGAGGGTGGACTTCAACGTCCCCCTGAAGGATGGCGTCGTCACCGACGACACTCGCGTCCGTGCGGCTATCCCCACCATCAAGTACCTCAAGGAGCAGGGTGCTGGCATCATCCTTATGAGCCACCTTGGTCGTCCCAAGGGCGACGGTCCCGAGCCTGCCCTGACCCTGAAGCCGGCCGCTGACAAGCTGGCCGAGCTCACCGGCTATGACGTCCAGTTCTGCGACGACACCTATGGCGAGAAGGCCGCTGCCGCCTGCGCCGCCGTCAAGCCTGGCGACATCCTGGTTCTGGAGAACGTCCGCTTCCTCAAGGCTGAGAAGAAGAACGACCCCGAGGTCGCCAAGAAGCTCGCCTCCTACGCTGACATCTTCGTGCTCGACGCCTTCGGCACCGCGCACCGCGCCCAGGGCTCCGTGGTGGGTCCGGCCGCGTACATCCCGGCCGTCGCGGGCTTCCTGCTGGAGAAGGAAGTTGACACCCTGACCGGCATCTTCGCCGATCCTGATCGTCCGTTCGTGGCTGTCGTCGGTGGCTCCAAGGTCTCCTCCAAGATTGGCGTCCTTGATCACCTGATCGACTCCGCTGACACCCTCATCATCGGTGGCGGCATGGCCTACACGTTCTTCCTGGCCAAGGGCTACTCCGTGGGCAAGTCCCTCCAGGAGCCCGACTGGATCGAGCGCGCTGGCGAGATGCTGAAGAAGGCCGAGGCCAAGGGCTGCCAGATTCTGCTCCCCATCGACAACGTCTGCGCTGATCACTTTGGTGAGGACGCCGAGGGCGTGGTCTTTGACTCCGACAAGATTCCTGACGACATGATGGGCATGGACATCGGTCCCAAGACCACCGAGCTGTACTGCGACGCCGTCAAGAAGGCCGCCACGGTCTTCTGGAACGGCCCCATGGGCGTCTTCGAGATCGACCAGTTTGCCAAGGGCACCGAGGCCGTCGCTCGCGCGATCGCTGACTCTGAGTGCACGTCCATCATCGGCGGCGGCGACTCCGTCGCGGCTATCAACAAGTTCGGCCTGGCTGACAAGATGAGCTGGATCTCCACCGGTGGTGGCGCTTCCATGGAGCTCGTCGAGGGCAAGGCCCTTCCTGGAGTGGAGGCGCTTCTCGATGCGTAAGAGGATGATTGCTGGCAACTGGAAGATGAACAAGAACTTCTCCGAGGCCGTGGAGCTTGCCACTGGTCTGGCGAAGGAGCTTGAGGGCGGCACGGGCGACGTGGACGTCGTCGTTGCCCCGCCTGCGGTCGACCTGAAGGGCGTCGCCGAGGTCATCGAGCAGGAGCAGGCCCCGTTCGCGCTCTCCGCGCAGAACGTGTACTGGGAGGAGGCCGGCGCCTACACCGGCGAGACCGCCCCTGGCATGCTTGAGGCCATTGGTGCCACCTACTGCATCATCGGTCACTCCGAGCGTCGTGACTACTTCCATGAGACCGACGAGGAGATCAACAAGAAGGCCAAGGCCCTGATGGCTCACGGCATCGTGCCCATCAGCTGCTGCGGCGAGTCCCTCGAGATCCGCGAGGCCGGCACGCACGTCGAGTTCGTCGTCGACCAGATCAAGAAGGACACCGCTGGCCTCGAGATCACCGATCCCAGCAAGTACGTCATCGCCTACGAGCCCATCTGGGCCATCGGCACCGGCAAGACCGCTACCGCTGATGACGCGCAGGAAGTCTGCGGCGCCATCCGCAAGACCCTCGTCGAGATCTTCGGCGAGGAGACCGCCGCGGGCATCCGCGTGCTGTACGGTGGCTCCGCCAACCCCAGCAACATCGCTGGCTTCCTTGAGAAGGAAGACGTTGACGGCGCTCTCGTCGGCGGCGCTTCCCTGAAGGCTGACGGCTTCGCCGCTATGGTGCGCAGCGCCATGGCGTAAGCCTTACCGCATCCTTGCAGGTAGGAGGACCCGAGCTTCGGCTCGGGTCCTTTTTTGTTTGCGGTTCGGGGATGCACCCTGTCAAGCTCACTGTGATAGGATTGGTTGTATACAATCATTTGAGAGGAACGTATGGCTGAACAAGCTCGCAAAGAGTCGCTCTTTCGTGTGCCCAACTATCCCGCATGGTTTGGCGCCGACACCTTCTTGCTGACCGGTTCGGCTGTACACTGGATCGTCATCTCGCTCATGGCGTACGAGCTTTCGGGTTCGGTCACTATGGCGGGTTGGTTCTCAACCGCGCGCGGCATCATGAGCGTCTTTACGCAGGTGGTGGGCGGTGCCTTCGTTGACCGGCATGACCACCGCCGTCTGCTGCTCGCCCAATCCGGTATCTGCGGCCTGCTTTGGCTCACCATGGGCATGCTCTACGCCACGGGCAACCTGACGTTTGCTCGCTTCATGGTGCTCTGTCTCTCGTCGAGTGCCGTCTTTGGCCTGCTGGACGGCACGTCAAATGCCGCGCTCATCACGGTGGTGGGCCCCGAGCGCTATGCCCAGGCGGAAAGCCTTAACCAAGGTCGCGACGCGGCGGTCCGCATGGCCGGCTCTCCCTTGGGCGCCACGCTCTATGGTCTGTGGAGTCCCGCGCCGTTCTTTGCGAGCGCGGCCTGCGACATCGCGGCATTCTTCTGCTCGCTTACGCTCAAGCTCCCTGAGCGCCCCGAGGTCAAGCAGGCAGAGCGAACCATCTCGTCGTTCGTCCATGACCTTATCGAAGGCTGGCAGTGGGTGTTTGCGAGCAAGACCATCGTGAACGCGGTCGTCATCATGGGTCTCTTTGAGTTTGGCGCCTTTGCGATGCGCCAGGCCATCAACCTGCAGATGGTATCCTCGGGCGTGGATCCGCTGCTCATCAGCTTGGTCAACGTCATCAGCGGCGTGGCCACGCTGGTGGGTTCGATTGTGTCGTCGCGCGTGTGCGACCATGTTCCGGTGGGCAGAGGAGTGGTAGCCATTCTCGCGTTTATGGCGCTGGGCTACGTGCCGCTGCTCTTCTCGAGCGCCTATCCGTCGGTGGTGCTTAGCTCCATACTGACGAGCCTGCCCATGCCGCTCTTTGGCGCGCTCGTCAACGGCTTCGTCTTCTCCAAGACGCCGGTTGACCGACAGGGACGTACGCGTGCGGCAGTGATGACGGCCATCATGTTCTTCGGAAGTGGCTCAGGTGCCCTTGCGGGCGAGCTCCTGCCTCGTATCGGATTCACGGGGTTTGTCATCGCGATGATGGCGCTCGTGCTGTGCTCGGTGCTGCTCGCCGCCATCAACCCGCGCATCCGCAGGATTCCCGCCTCCCCCGAGTGGGGCACCGTCGAGCTCTAACCCACGGTGCCCTCTATTGCGAATGTTGACATTGGGAGGCCGATTCCTGTCAACATTAGCAATGGTGGGAGCGGGTTGTGCGGTGGTACCAGCGCAGGATGCGGCGGCCCATGGCTGCCACCAGGCGTCCCGTGCCGAGGCGCGCCTCGTTGATGGAGCAGCACTTGTCCGCAAGCGAGACCGCCCATGCCTCGGCAGAGCGCGGCGGCATCGAGAACACGGGGAACATGTGATGCCGTATGGCCTCTACCTGCGTCTCGTTGGCGCCAAACTCCTTTTCGGCGATGCATGCGCCCACCCGCGGGTGGCTGAACGCCTTCTTGCGCGAAGGGCTGTTGAAGACGGACGGCTCCGTCATGCCAATGTCGTGCAGCAGGCTTGCACGAACCACATCCACGCGGCTCACTGACAAACCGTGTTCCTCAAGCCATTCGGTAATGAGCAACGCATAGCCCGCGGTCTCCATGCTGTGCAAGGCGATGTTTCCGCTCTTGCTGTGGTGCGGCACCTGCTTCGCGCGCGCAAAACGCGCGGAGGCAACGATGTCGCCCCCGAGCTCCATGATTTCCTGTAACAGCGTATCCTTCACGAGCAACTTCCGTCCGGCGGGCCTACATCAAAGGCGATGCCAACCTGAGGATGGCGTACCACAGGCGCATGTGCGCAGCGGGATCGCGGTACTGCTCGGTCACTTCGCGGCTCTGGTCAAACATCCACTCGAAGTCGGCCTTGGTGTCGGCCACGGCGTCGCAGCCATAGTAGAGGCAGCCGTTCTCAAAGTGGTGGTACAGGCTGCGATAGTCCATGTTGATGGTTCCGCACGTGGCCAGCACGTCGTCCGCCACGCTCATCTTGCAGTGGCAGAAACCCGGCGCGTACTCAAAAATGCGTACGCCGCTACGGACGAGGTTGTAGTAGTACGACCTCGTCAGGCCATACACCATCTTCTTGTCAGGGATGCCCGGCGTGATGATGCGCACGTCAACGCCACGACGCGCGGCAAGCCGCAAGGCGTGCTCCATCTCGTCGGTAATGATGAGGTACGGGGTGACAAACCAGGCATAGTCCTTCGCATATTCGGCAACCGAGATATAGACGTCCTCTCCCACGGGGTAGTCGTCCATCGGGTTGTCGGCGTAGGGCTGCACAAAGCCCTGGGCGTCAGGGTTGGGCAGGACCTGCGGCAGGTACCTCCTGAACATTGTGTCGTCCACGTCACCCTCAGCCGATGCGTTCCACATCTCAAGGAAAGCCGTGGTCAAGTTCTGCACGGCAGGTCCCACCAGCTTGACGCCGGTATCCTTCCAATGCCCGTAGGGGTGGGTGAGGTTGAAGTACTCGTTGGCGATGTTGTAGCCGCCAGTAAAGCCAATATGGCCGTCGATCACGGTAATCTTGCGGTGGTCGCGGTTGTTGAGGAAGAGGTTGAGGCCCGGCATGAAGGGGTTGAACACCTTGGCCTTGATGCCCTTGGCCTCAAGGCGCTTCACGAAGTCGGTGTTGACGAAGCCGATGGAGCCCATGTCGTCATAGAAGACGCGCACCTCGACGCCCGCGCGGACGCGCTCCTCCAGAATGTCCTGGATGGCCCGCCAGCTCTCGGCATCCTCGATGGCGTGGTACTCCATAAAGATGAAGTGCTGGGCGCGGCTCAGCTCCTCCTTCTGCGCCTCGATACCCTTGGCGGCGTCATCGTAGTAGGTGATGGTCGTGTCGTCATACAGCGGGTACGCGGAGGTCTGGCTCAGGTAGCTGGAGATGTTTGCCGCGCGGTTATCCACCTCGTTAAGGCGCGCGAGGGGTGCAGATCCGTCAGGCAGCAAGGGGAAGAGCTTCGCGTCAATCTCCTTAAAGCGCTTGCGCATCCTAAACGTGCCGCGGTTCAGGCCCGCAAGCAGATAGAAGCTCGCGCCAAAGACGGGCAGCGCCATGATGGCGATGATCCAGGTCATCTTCATGGCCGACGGCGTGCGGTTGTTATATATGTAGAGGACGAGCATCGCGCCCAACAGGCGCATACCAATGGCAAACCACTCAGCCTGCTGGGCAAACCTGAGGTTGATGAGCATGATGACTGCCAGCTGCAGCACAATTGCTACGCCAGCAAAAATGAGACGCTTGACGCCGTTCTTGACGTCCGCTTCCTTCTCAAGCGTGGTGTTCTCGTCCATGAGTACCTCCCCGCGCAACATGATGCCCGTATTGCGTGCAACGCACGCCAAGTTATGAATTATAGAGCTCCATCCCCAGTTGGAGGAGTGGTGCTCGTCGGCAATCGTGAGTGACATAGCCAAACGTTATGCTATGCTATTCAATCGTTGTGTCGTCTTGTTCACATAGAAGGAGCCTTCCGTGGGCATTCTCAACATTCTGCTTCTCATCGTCTGGGCCATCTCCGGCATCCTCACCATCATCCTGGTGCTTATGCACTCTGGCAAGGGCACGGGCGTCTCCGACATGATCGCCTCCACCATGTACAACTCCGCTGTCAGCTCGGGCGTGCTTGAGAAGAACCTTGACCGTCTGACGGTCATCACCTCCGTGGTGTTTGGCGTCACCATCCTCATCATGACGCTCACTTTCCCGCTGGGCAGCATCTAAGCTCACGGCCACAACTCAACCAGCAAAGGGCGCCTTCGGGCGCCCTTTTTGCATCTCCAAGCCCCGTCTTCCACCACATCAGGGATTCTCCCTTGTAACAGATTGGGCATCGGAACGGGCGGCGTCATAAAGATGCGCTGGTTTGGTGCTATCCTATCCCCTTAGTTTGTGTGAGCCATGGCACATTCCCTCACAGCATACGAGCGACGCCTCCTGCAAAAGAAGGCGCCTTTGTGCGTCGCGACCGGGCGGTGTCATGGGAAGAACTTCGGGAAGGCAGGGTAGGAGATGGACTCTAAGACCTTGCGTTACATCATCAAGCGTATCTTGATGGCAATCGTAACGCTCTGGGCGGTCATCACCATCACGTTCTTCGTGATGAAGGCTGTCCCAGGAGACCCCTTCGCGTCTGAGAAGGCGGTCACTCCTGCGGCAAAGGCCGCGCTCGAGGCCAAGTATGGCCTCGACAAGCCCCTGATGGAGCAGTACAAGAACTACCTCATCGGCGCGCTTCGTTTTGACTTTGGTCCGTCGCTCAAGCAGCGCGGTCGTGACGTCACCACCATCATTCTTGACGGCATGAAGACCTCGGCAAAGATCGGCCTTATCGCGCTGGTGCTTGCCACGGTCACCGGCATCCTCTTGGGGTCGGTGGCAGCGCTTCGGCGCAACACCATCTTCGACCGCATCATCATGGTCATCACGACGGCCTTCGTGTCGATGCCGTCGTTCATCATGGGCTCGCTCTTGCTCATTCTCTTCTCGGTCACGCTGCACTGGCTGCCCGCAAACGGCGCGGCCAAGGGCGGCCTCATCCTGCCGGTCATCACGCTGTCGCTCTATCCCATGAGCTACATCACGCGTCTGACCCGCTCTTCCATGCTGGACGTGCTGGGGCAGGACTACATCCGCAC
>DJXA01000058.1:10282-13230 GCA_002449555.1 Atopobiaceae bacterium UBA7016
GCTAAGGCCAAGGGCGTCTCCGAGCGCAACGTCATTCTGAAGCACGCGCTCAAGAACTCCCTCATCCCAGTCATCACCTACTTCGGCCCCGAGCTCGCCTACATCGTCACGGGCTCGCTGGTCGTGGAGCAGATCTTCGCCGTGCCGGGCATCGGCCGCGCCTTCGTCAACTCCATCACCGGCCGTGACTACACCCTCATCATGGGCACCACGGTGGTGCTGGCGTCGCTCATCGTCATCATGAACCTCGTGAGCGACATCATGTACAAGATCGTCGACCCGCGCATCACGCTCGAGTAGGGGAGGTGCAGCAATGACTAAGAATCCGCTTTCCATGCAGCTCGACGTCGACGACTTCCTCCCCGCGAGCGAAGAGGACAAGGCCTATATGGTCCAGATGCGTCCGTCGTCCACCTTCTTCAAGGACGGCTGCAAGCGCCTGTACAAGAACAAGGTCGCCTTCGTCAGCATGTGCGTGATCATCCTCATCACGCTTGCCTCGATCCTTCTGCCTATGGTCTGGCCGTACTCCTACGAGCAGCAGCTCGGCGTCCAGCCGGGCAAGCCCGTTGACGCTTCCTACAACAACCTTGCTCCCATGGAGTACAGCCGCGCCGAGGAGGCGCGCATGGAGCAGGGCGAGAGCGTCTTCCCGCACCTCTTCGGCACCGACGCCGCCGGCCGCGACTACTTCATCCGCGTGGTGTACGGTACCCGCATCTCCCTGGCCGTCGGCTTCTTCGCCTCCATCATCGTCCTTTTGGTAGGCATGACCTTAGGCTCGATAGCAGGCTTCATGGGCGGGCGCGTCGACATGTTCATCATGCGCGTCGTCGACATCATCTACTCGCTGCCCGACATGCTGATGGTCATTCTGCTGGCTGCCGTCATGCGCGAGACTATCGGCACCGCCCTTGAGGGCACGGTCCTGCAGGCCATCGGCTCCAACATCATCTCGCTCTTCGTTATCTTTGCGCTTCTGTACTGGTGCTCCATGGCCCGCCTCATCCGCGGCCAGATTCTGTCCCTGCGCGAGCAGGAGTACGTGCTTGCCGCCCAGGCCACCGGCGCCGGCGCCAAGTGGATCATCACCAAGCACCTCATCCCCAACTGCATCTCGGTCGTCATCATCTCGACGGCCCTGCAGATCCCGTCCGCCATCTTCACCGAGTCGTTCCTGTCGTTCCTCGGCCTGGGCGTCAACGCCCCCATGCCGTCGCTCGGCAGCCTCGCCTCCGACGCGCTGAACGGCATCACCACCTATCCGTATCGACTCGTCATTCCGGCCATCGTCATCTCGCTCATCGTGCTGGGCCTCAACCTGTTTGGTGACGGCCTGCGCGACGCGTTTGACCCCAAGCTCAACCAGTAAGAGAGGAGGCACCACATGGCACTTCTTGAAGTTAGGGACCTTCGTACGTCGTTCTTTACCGACGCCGGTGAGGTCAAAGCGGTCAACGGCGTCTCCTTCGACCTGGACCGCGGCAAGGTTCTGGGCATCGTGGGCGAGTCCGGCTCCGGAAAGTCGGTGACGGTCTACTCCATCATGCAGATCCTGGCTCCCGCGGGAAAGATCGTGGGCGGCTCGGTCAAGCTCGACGGGCAAGAGCTCGTCGGCGCGGGCGAAAAGGTCATGCGCGAGGTTCGCGGCAACAAGATCTCGATCATCTTCCAGGACCCGATGACCTCGCTCAACCCCACCTACACCATCGGGCACCAGCTCATCGAGGCCATCATGCTGCACACTGACCGCAACAAGCAGCAGGCCTGGGACCGCGCGGTTGAGATGCTGCGCCTGGTCAACATCAACGAGCCCGAGAAGCGCATGAAGCAGTACCCGCACGAGCATTCCGGCGGCATGCGTCAGCGCATCATGATCGCCATGGCGCTCGCGTGCGAGCCCGACATCCTGGTTGCCGACGAGCCCACCACGGCCCTCGACGTGACCATTCAGGCGCAGATCCTCGAGCTGATGCAGTCGCTCCAGAAGGAGCTGGGTATGGCCATCATCATGATCACGCACGACCTGGGCGTGGTTGCCCAGATGTGCGACGAGATCGTGGTCATGTACGCCGGCAGCTACTGCGAGCGCGGCACGGCCGACGAGATCTTCTACGACCCGCGCCACGAGTACACCAAGGGCCTTCTGCGCTCCATTCCTACGCTCGACACCATGGGCCAGAAGCTGCATCCCATTACCGGTACCCCCATCGACCTGCTCAACCTGCCCAAGGGCTGCCCGTTTGCCCCGCGTTGCGACAACGCTATGAAGATCTGCATCCGTCAGGCCGCCGAGTCTATGGACATCACCGAGACCCACAAGGCCTCGTGCTGGATGAACGTCAAGGCGCAGTTCGACGCCCAGCAGGCGCTCGCCAACGCCGAGTCTGCCGTTGAGGCCGCTCAGACTGCCGCCGCCGAGGAAGGGGGCGAGGCCTAATGGCCGAGATCATTACCACCGAGACCCCGCTGGTCGACGTCCGTCACCTCAAGGAGTATTTCCCCATCAACACGGGCTTCTTCAAGACCACGCCCCTGAAGGCGGTTGACGACGTCAGCTTTACCATTCAGCGCGGCGAGACGCTCGGCCTGGTCGGCGAGTCTGGCTGCGGCAAGACCACCGTTGGCCGTACGGTCCTGCACCTCTACGAGCCCACCGACGGCGAGGTCATCTACGACGGCAAGCCCATCCGCACCAAGGAGGACCTGCGCGAGTACCGCACCAAATCCACCATGGTCTTCCAGGACCCGTACTCGTCGCTCAACCCGCGCATGACGGTGTCCGACATCATCGGTGAGCCTCTTGACGTGCACCACCTGTACAGCAGCAAGGAAGAGCGCGAGCAGCGCATCCTCGAGCTGATGGACCGCGTGGGCCTCAACTCCGAGCACGCGAGCCGCTACGCGCACGAGTTCTCTGGCGGTCAGCGCCAGCGCATCGGCATCGC
>DJXA01000058.1:13291-24713 GCA_002449555.1 Atopobiaceae bacterium UBA7016
CAGCGCATCGGCATCGCCCGCGCCCTGGCCGTGAACCCCGAGTTCATCGTCTGCGACGAGCCCGTCTCCGCTCTTGACGTGTCCATTCAGGCGCAGGTCATCAACATGTTTGGCGAGCTGCAGGAGGAGATGGGCCTGACTTACCTCTTCATCGCCCACGACCTGCTGGTGGTGCGCCACATCTCCAACCGCATCGCGGTCATGTACCTGGGCAAGATGGTCGAGCTCGCCTCCGCGGACGAGATCTACGACCACCCGCTGCACCCGTACACCAAGTCGCTCATCTCGGCCGTGCCCATTCCTGACCCGAAGATTGCACGTGCCAACAAGCGCATCCCGCTGCAGGGCGACATCCCCAGCCCGCTGAACGCGCCCTCTGGCTGCCCGTTCCGTACGCGCTGCCCCTACGCGCAGGCCAGCTGCGCTGAGTCGATGCCCGAGTTCAAGGAGGTCTCGAAGGACCACTTCGTGGCCTGTCACCGCACCGAGGAGATTAACTCGTAGGAGCGCCGAAAAGGCTGCATAACCGAGGGGCGAGCCGGACGTCAATTGCTACGTCTGGCTCGCCTTTTGCCTATCAGAGCTGGCCTTTTCTCTCTATAACGTTTGCAGAACACGTGACATTTCAGCAACGTTTTGCCACATGCTTAAAGCAGTGTTACTATCTCGAATTACCTTGCGTTTTTCTGTGAAAGCTTTTGGAAGGAGCAACACAAATGTCTAACCTCAGCCGTAGGGATCTGCTGCGCGCCTTTGGCGTTGCGAGTGCCACCAGCATGCTGGCCGCCTGTGGTGGCGGCAGCAGCGATGGCGGCAGCGAGGGTGGCGCCGACGAGGGCGCCGCTCAGGCCATCGCCGTCTGCTTGGCTTCCGAGCCCGACAACATCGATCCCTGCTTCAACTCCGCAGTTGACGGCGCCACGATGATCGTGCACCTCTTCTCCGGCCTTGCAAAGTGGGAGCAGGATGGCGACAAGTTCGTCATCGTCCCCGACTGCGCTGCCGAGCTGCCCGAGCCCGTCGAGAACGCTGACGGCACCGTTACCTACACCTACACCCTGAAGGACGGCCTGAAGTGGTCTGACGGCCAGGACCTCACCGCGAACGACTTCGCGTTCTCCTGGCAGCGCGCCGGCAACGTTGCCACCGGCGGCGACTACTACTACATGTTCGAGAACGTCAAGGGCTACTCCGAGGAGGACGAGGCCGCCGTGCTTGACGTCCAGGCCACCGACGACAAGACCCTCGTCGTGACCCTGAACAACTACGTTGCCTACTGGAACGAGCTGCTCGCCTTCCCCGTGTTCTTCCCCGTGCGCGAGGATGTCGTTGCCAACGAGTCCTGGGCAACCGACCCCGCGACCTACATCTCCAACGGTGCCTTCACCATGACCGGCTGGGATCACAACTCGGTCATCACCGTCGAGAAGAACCCCAACTACCACGATGCCGACGCCATCACCATGGACAAGATCGAGTTCTATCTGTCCGATGACGCCAACAACATGGTCTCCAACTTCAAGAACGGCACCTGGCAGCTCATCGACGACGTTCCCACCAACGAGATGGCTACCCTCCAGTCCGAGTACCCCGACGAGTACAAGGTCGACGGCCAGATCGGCACCTACTATGTGTGCTGGAACGTTAACGAGAACATCCTTCCCGCCAACAGCACCCTCACTGGTGACGAGGCCGAGGCTGCCAAGGCCGAGATTCGCCAGGCTGTCGGCCTGCTCTATGACCGCAACTACATCGTCGAGGAGATCGGCCAGGCTGGCCAGGTCCCCGCTTCCTCCTTCGTCGCCATGGGCATGAAGGACCCCGATGGCTCCGAGTTCTATGAGAACGCTGGCCACAACGCCGACTTCGTTGGTTACTACAACACCTCCGCCGACGCCCTCGAGTCCAACTTCACGGCCGCCATCGAGACCCTGAAGAAGTACTACACCTACGATGAGGCCACCGGTATGTTCACCGACTTCCCGACCCTCACCTACCTGTACAACACCTCCGAGGGCCACAAGGCCATCGGCGAGTACCTCCAGAGCGCCATGGCTCAGGTGGGCATCACGATGAACCTTGAGAACCAGGAGTGGGCAACCTTCCTGAACACCCGTAAGGCTGGCGACTACTCCATCGCCCGTAACGGCTGGGTTGCCGACTACACCGACCCGATCTGCTTCCTCGACATGTGGACCACCGCTTCCGGCAACAACGACGTCCAGTTCGGCCGTGGCGAGCATGCCAACTGCAAGCTCTACAGCCTCGATATCACCGACCTCGGCTATGACACCAAGGTTGACGGTGGCACCTGGGCCGAGACCTACGACGTGCTGATCTCCACCATCAAGTCCGAGACCGACAACGAGAAGCGCTACGCTCTCATGCACCGCGCCGAGGACATCCTGATGAGCACCGGCTGCATCTGCCCGATTTACTACTACACCGACACCTACATGATCAGCAAGAACGTCCAGGGCTTCTTCAGCATTCCTCTGGGCTACAAGTTCTTCCACTACACCACCATCGCGTAGTAGAAGCGCACAAGCTGTCTGATTGCCCGCCTCGTGGTTCGCGCCCGGGGCGGGCTTTTTGTTGATTGCGGATGGGGGATACTGCCTTTTCCGCAACTCCAAAATTCTCGCTTGCATCGTGAGGGGAGTCTGCTAATATATCCCTTGCGCTAAGCAATGTCGGAGTGGCGGAATTGGCAGACGCGCTAGCTTGAGGTGCTAGTGCCTAATCAACGGGCGTGCGGGTTCAAGTCCCGCCTCCGACACCACGAAAGAACGAGCGGGCCTTCGGGTCCGCTCTTTTCGTATGTATACGAGCGAGGGGGGCGGACATGGCTGCAACGACGGGCGATTGGGTCTCGCGCGAGGAGCATGAGCGCGTGGTGGACGAGCTTCGTCGTGCCAACCGCCGTCTCTCGGGAACGCTGCAGATCGTCCTCGACACCCTTGACTCGCAAAACGTGGCCACGCTCTTCTCGCGGGTGCTTGAAGAGATAACCGACACCATGGACGCCTGGGGCACGCTGGTCTACCTCGCCGAGCCTGATGGCTACCATCTGCGCGGCGTGAGCGAGAGCCTTGGCGGTGTCAGCGTCTCGCGCTTCTTCTCGTTCAACCGAACGCTGGAGCTGCTCACCACGCATGCCGCAAAGACGCTGCGCCTGCGCGTGCAGCCTCCCGACAAGGACGCGCTGCGTCGCGGGCGCCTCAGCGTGCGCGACGTGATGGATGAGGCATCAGGCGAGCTGCATTCCCTGGGCGTCGAGGCCCTTCCGCCCTTCATAAGTTATTACGCCATCCCCGTGTGGTTCGGTAGCCATGTGGTGGCCCTCATCGAGGTGGGCTGGAGGCAGGTGCATCCGCTTTCGCAGCAGGATGCCGATCTGCTCGATGCCGTGGCCCAGTATCTGTCGGTGCAGCTTGTCGGCGCGTTTTCGGCCATGCGCACGCAGCGCGAGGGGCGCCTGCGTGACGCTTCGTCGCAGATTCGCGAGGGGTTGCTTTCGCACGACGAGCTCACCACCGAGGCGGTCAACGCCGCCTTCGGCCACGCGGCGGTCGAGTTGGCGGCCGTCGCGGCGCCGGTGCACGAGAACGCCCACCAAAAGACGGTGGTTGCCGACCTTCCCAACAGCGGGACGCGCTGGGTGCCCGTGACGCTCTCTTCGCTGGCTCCCGCCACGGACGCCCCCGAGGACGCCGTCTCGGTGGTTGCCTTGCCTGAGGGTTCCGACCTCTCTGTGTGGCTCGACGAGAACGGCGAGCCCTGCATCGGTGCACTTCTGGACGCCGGCAAAGTAGCGGGGGAGCGTCGTGCGTGCCTCTTCCTGCGTCGGGTGGGCGAGGAGCCCTTTGACGACCTCGAACTTGGCTTCCTGCGCGGAGTTGCGCGCGATCTGGTGGGCGCGGCCAGGGGCGAGGAGGCCCGTACGAAGGACCGCCGCATCTCGCAGGCGCTTCAGACTGGCATGCGCAACGAGCTGCAGCATGTCGAGGGCATCACGGCCGAGGGGCGCTACTTGTCAGCCACGGCGGCGGCGTTTGTGGGCGGAGACTTTTATGACCTCATCCGTCTGCCCGGGCGTCGCGCCTGTGTGATCATGGGCGACGTCTCGGGCAAGGGCGTCGAGGCCGCCTCGGTCTCCGCGGCGGTGAAGACGGCCCTTGGTGCGTACTCGTGGGAAGGCCTGCGGCCGGCGCACATGGTTCGCCTGCTCAATGACTTCCTGCTGGGCTTTGCGCGCCTTGAGACGTTCGCCACGCTCTTCGTGGGCGTGATCGACCTGGGCCGCCGCACCCTCACGTATTGCTCGGCGGGCCATCCGCCCGCGCTTCTGGTGCGCTCCAAGCGCCGCGAGGTGCAGATGCTTGAGGTGCAGTCGGGCGTGGTGGGGGCCTTCCACGAGATGACCTACAAGAACGGCACCGTGACCCTGTCTGCGGGCGACATCCTGTTGCTGTATACCGACGGCACCACCGAGGCCAGGGCACGCGACGGCAGGTTCTTTGGCGAGGATGGTCTGCGCGACGCCGTGGCGCGCCATGCCTCGGCGGGCGTGCCGGGCATCTGTGACGCGCTTCTGGGAGAGCTTGACGCGTTCACCGACCGCACGCTCGAGGACGATGTGGCGCTCGTGGCGCTGCGCTTTGACGAGGTGGGCTAGCCCTTCCCTCACGCGTTCGGGTGGGACAAGGGTTCCGAACCCGTGTCCCACGAGGGCGTCCAAAAACAAATGTCGCTTGTGCCGTTATGCCGTGCGGTTTTGGGGAACAAAACTCGTATGGCTGGGTCATCAAACATAGCGCTGGTACCTGTCGAGGGAGATCTTGACGTCACGTCTGTCGCATCGTTGCGACAGACGCTCAACGCCCTCATCAACAGCGGCTGCCGCCGCATCGTGCTCAACCTTGCCGCCGCCTCATACCTTGACTCGGCGGGAATCGGCCTTCTGGTGGCCTCAGTGCGGCGCATGCGTGCGCGCGGCGGGCTGCTTTCGCTCACCAACGTGTCGCCCGAGATCATGCGCGCGCTGTCCATAGCGCGCCTGGTCGACTTCATGCCCGTGTCTGGTGGCGGAAGCCGCCCCGATATCCCCGAGCTGGATCCGTCGGCCCTGCCGCGTTGGCGCACGGTGCTTCGTATAGACCCAAAGAACCTCTCGGCCACGCGCAAGCACGTGGGCGAGCTCATCGACCGCATGCCGTTTTCGCACGATGACGCCTTCGATCTGGGACTTGCCGTGGGGGAGGCCATGGGTAACGCCGTCGACCACGCCGACGGCTGCTCGCTGGTGGACGTCGCCTGCTATGCCGACCGGGCCGTCATTGAGGTGAGTGACTGCGGAGACGGGTTCGAGCCTTCCGACGCGGCGCAGCCCGTGTCCGAGGCGGCCGAGCGCGGCCGCGGCATTGCCCTCATGCGCCTTCTGGCCGACTCGGTCACCATCGCTCCCAAGCCGAGCGGCACCGGCATGTCTGTGCGCATCGTGAAGCTTCTCCGTGCTTAGTTCAATCTTTTTTGAGCCATCTACCTGCGGTCTTCAAAATTTGTCCGCGAATCGCAAAAAAGTGCTTGCATCCGTGTGCGGGTTAGTGAATAATACTCCTTGCTTCGCGGGCTTAGCGCAGTTGGTAGCGCGCCACCTTGCCAAGGTGGAGGTCGCGGGTTCGAACCCCGTAGCCCGCTCCATGCATCACCCGGGCCGGTTGAAAAATCGGCCTTTTTCATAACGGCGACGTGGCCAAGTGGTAAGGCAGAGGCCTGCAAAGCCTTTATCTCCAGTTCGAATCTGGACGTCGCCTCCAAGAACCTTCAAGGCCAGGGAAAGCTCCCTGGCCTTGTTTGTTATGCACCCGCGAGATGCAATTTTGGAGTCAGGGACCGAAATTGCGCGCAATTTCGGTCCCTGACTCCAAAATTGCATCTCGAGAGGAAGATGACGCCATGACGGGGGAGGGATCAGTGAAGACGGAAGTGCCGGCGGCGCGCGAGGTGTATCTCGACTATGGCGCGGCAACGCCCATGGACGCAGAGGTCATCGAGGCCCTGCTTCCGTACCTTTCCGAGCAGTTCGAGAACCCCTCTGCGCCTTACGCCCGTGCCCGCGCCGCCCGCGCTGCCCTTGAGGACGCCCGCGCGCAGCTCGCGCATCTCATCGGCGCCAAGCCGTCCAACGTCATCCTGACCGCCGGCGCTACCGAGGCAAACAACCTCGCGCTCTCGGCGGTGGACGGCCCCATCCTTACCGACGCTATCGAACACGAAAGCGTGCTGACCACGGCCGAGGCACATGGCAGCAAGGCCATAAGCGTGGGCCACGACGGCCGCGTTGACCCTCACGCCGTCCGCAAGGCCCTCACGCCGCAGGTCGAGCTCGTCTCCGTGGAGCTCGCCAACGGAGAGATCGGAACCATCCAGCCCCTTCGCCAGATCGCGGGCGTAGTGGCCGACGAGCGTGCCCGTCGCCTGCGCGCAGGCGAGCACACGCCGCTTCTGCTGCACACCGACGCCTCACAGGCCGCAACCACCATGGCCATCAACGTGAGCTCGCTCAAGTGCGACCTCCTCACCCTCTCGGCCGCCAAGGTCTACGGCCCCAAGCAGGTGGGGCTCCTGTGGGCTGCTGACGGCGTGGTGCTGCGCCCCCTCGTGCGGGGCGGCGGCCAAGAGTCCGGCGTGCGCTCCGGAACCGAGAACGTGGCCGGGGCGGTGGCCTTCGCGCGGGCGCTCCAGCTTGCGGACGAACGCCGCGCGGCAGACGCAAAGCGGCTTGCCGCCCTCCGAGACGGCCTTCAGAGGACGCTTGCCGAAGCGTTCCCCTGGATGCTGGTCTCTGGGCCCAGAAGCGCCGCAAAGCGCCTTCCCGGGCTTCTCAGCGTCTCGTTCCCCGGCCTTGAGGCGCGCCGCCTCGTGGTCTTGCTGGAGCGGCTCGGCGTGAGTGTGGGAACGGGCAGCGCGTGCGCGGCCAGCCGCATGCGCGTGAGCCACGTGCTGCGCGCCATCGGCCTCACCGACGAGGAGGCCGCGGGCAGCCTGCGCATCACGCTGGGGCGGCCCACCACAGAGGAAGACCTCGCCTACGCGGCGTGGGCGCTGGCGGACGTGGTATGCCGCGAGTGTGCCCGCGTGGGCATCGATCCACAGACAGGGGAGCGCGCATGAGCGAGCTGGTCTATGTAGGCATGAGCGGCGGCGTGGACTCCGCGCTTGCGGCGGCCCTTCTGCTTGAGCAGGGCTACGACGTGCGTGGTATCTACATGCGTAACTGGTCGCGCGACCTGCCCGGCTTCAAGTGCCCGTGGGCTGAAGAGCTTGCCGACGCCGAGCGCGTCGCGGTGACGCTGGGCATAGACCTCGACGTCTGGGACTGCGAGGCCGAGTACAAGGCCACGGTGGTTGACTACCTGGTGGATTCCTACGCGCGCGGCTATACGCCCAACCCCGACGTCATGTGCAACCAGACGGTGAAGTTTGGCACCTTTGCCGAGCGGGCTTTCGCCGACGGCGCAGACCTCATCGCAACCGGCCACTACGCCCAGGTAGCGCATGGCGAGGGCGGCGCGCCGGCACAGCTCCTCAGGTCGCGCGACGCCCACAAGGACCAGACTTACTTCTTGTGGCGCGTGGGCGGAGACGTGCTCAACCGCTCGCTCTTTCCCGTGGGCGACATCACCAACAAGGCCGAGGTCAGGCGCATGTGCGCGGAGCGCGGCCTGGGCATAGAGAACAAGCCCGACTCCGACGGCATCTGCTTCATCGGCCCCGTCGGCCTGCGCACCTTCTTGCTCGACTCGCTCGAGCGTCGGGCGGGCGACGTGGTTGAGTGGGAGACGGGCGCGGTGCTTGGCCATCACGACGGCGCCTTCCTCTTCACGGTGGGGCAGCGTCGCGGGCTTGACCTAGGCGGCGGCCCCGCGCGCTATGTGGTGTCCACCGACACGGCCGCCAACGTGGTCTATGTGACGGCCGACCCGCAGTGCCCCGCGCTCTGGACGTGCGAGCTTGTGCTGGAGGACTGCCACTGGGTCTCGGGCGAGCCGGTTGCCGCTGGCCGCTACCTGGTGCGCACGCGTCACACGGGCACGCTCGTCGAGGCGCTGGTCGAGCCCGGCGCGGACGCGACGTGTCGCGTGACCTATGCAGAACCCGTGCGCACCGTCGCGCCCGGCCAAAGCGCCGTGATATACGACGAGCGCCTCTGCTTCGGCGGTGGCATCATCTCTCGCACAAAGCTGCCCGGCGGCCCCGCGCATTCGGCGCGTTGTTGATGTGGCCGCCAAGAGTACAATTGACCCACGAAACGTACTAACGCATGGTTGCGCATGCCGTAGCTGACACGCAGAGGGGCCCTTCGATGGCTGACAAGCAACAAGAAGCAGAACCGCAGACCGACTACCGCAAGCAGCTTACGGGTCGAGTTCGCAAGGCGGTGATTACGAGCGTCGCGCTCATCGTGCCGCTGTGCCTCATCCTGGTGTTTGTGGGCATAGTCTTCTCGGTCTATCGGGTTACCGTTCTTGAGGAGGAGACCGTATCGTCGTTGAAAACGGCGGGCGAAGACGCAGGCGCGGATGGCCAGTGGGGCAGTCAGTTTGAAGAGAACAAGCGCATGACCATCGACCTGATGAGCGCTGCGCTGAGGGAGTTCGTGACGCCCGAGGGCTACGAGGGCCCGCGCGTCTTCAAAGACGGCATCGTGATGGAGCTCCGTGACGGGGAGGCATACTATCCGGACGACTATCCCGCCGACGCGGTTCGCCTGACCCGCGAGGAGCTGGATGACGTACTTGCGGATAAGTATCTCCTGGAAAACGAGCAGTTTGCAAAGCTCGACCAGGGTAGCGCCACCTATCCAGAAAGCCAGGATTATGCCTACGCTGCCGCGGGAGAGATTGCGGACAACATCTACTACGTGGACTTCACGTCGTACAGCGCGTACGCCGACTACCTTGAGCTGCACAACCGCAATGACGAGTACTGCCGTCTGGTGGAGCGCGCCCGCGAGCGGGTGGTGCTGGTGGTTGATAAGACCGACCCCACCCTTGAGCTGCTGGTTCCGACCTCCTACTTCCCGGACTACACGCACGCTACCGAGATCGGCCTAACGCAGGCGATGGTGAAGCGGCAGGCGGGCTTCCTCGCAAACGGCGCGTCGTCCTATCTGGTCACGTATAAGGAGGTTCCGAACTCGGACATCATGGTCATCTTCCTGTGCCCGAGCGTCTCTCCCTTCGTCCACAGCATCATGAGGTCATTCTTCGTGGTGCTTCTCGTGTCGCTCATCGTGATGATGCTGATCGTCTATGTGGCCTCGGTGCGCTCGCATGTCCAAAAGTGGCCCATCAACGAGACGCAGGAGAGCCAGTACGAGCCGTCTCAGCTGATGAGGCGTGTCGGAGCGGCCGGCATCGCGGGCATCGTGATGGTCTTTGTGACGGCGACGGTCGTCCATGCGATTGGCACGATGCACACCGAGATGCTCTCTGACGAAACGCTGCTGAACGCCATTGTGGAAGAGGCCCAGACGGTTGACGAGAGCGACACGGCACTGGCGGTGGGCGAGGAGGCTTGGATCGTCTCGTACGGCGAGCACATGGCCGAGCTCCTCAGCCAGTATCCGCAGCTCGCGACCAACGAGAAGCTGAAGGACCTGAGCGACGCCATCGACGCGCGCTACATCATGCTGTTTGATGGGGCGGGCAACGAGCTGGCGTGCAGCGCACCCTATGTGGGCTACACGCTGGGACGTGGCCAGGGCGAGAACTCCGAGGACTTCGCGCGCCTGCTGAACGGCGTGACGAGCATCTGCCACGAACCCTCGCTTGACGAGGTTACGGGCGAGAACCTGCAGTTTATCGGCGTGACGATGCCGCTTGCCGACTCGGTGACCAACGGGGCGCTCATCATCGCGCTGAAGCCAGAGCGCATCCAGCAGGTTAGGGGGTCGTTCAGCATCGATGACCAGCTTGGGTTCATCGCGTCCAAGGGCGAGACCCTCATGGTTACGGCGGTGCCGCAGGAGGAGGACGAGGCACAGAACGGCGTCATCCTCCACGCGAGCGACGAGTCCCTCAAGGGCATGAAGCTGGCCGATTGCGGCATCAGTGCAGAGAGCATGCGGGACGGGTACATGGACTTCGTCCCGGTGAACGGAACTCCGTCCTTCCTCATCACAAAGAGCAACGGCTCGCTCATCTACTACCTCGCGGTTGCCGAGAGCGCCATCTTCTCGGACCTGACCGCGTACGGCATCGTTGCTGCCGCGCTCTTCGCAGTGGTGTATGGGTCCGCGCGAGCAATCATGATGGGCCGCTACGCGCAGGAGTACGCGCGCCGTGTGGTGGTTGACCAGGAGATTATTGACGAGCTACGTCTGCATGTCATTGAGAGCGGGCACGACGAGGCCTCGGAGGAGGGCAAGCCCCAGTCGCTGAGGACGCGCATCCGGCAGTCCTATGACTACGCGATGAGGCACTGGAAGGCCATGATGCCCGAGGAGCGCACGCATGCCGTCTTCGTGACGACGCTCTTCATTGCCTCGATCATCGTGCTGTGGCACGAGCTGTCGGGCGCGAGTACCTATAGCGGCAATGACGAGGCGTTGCTGCCGTTCATCCTGCACGGCAACTGGATGAGAGGGGCCAACCTGTTTGCCCTGTGCGGGATCCTGCTGGTGTGCGGTGTGTCGTTCTGCGCAATCGTGCTGCTAAAGCGCCTCGTCAAGTTGTCCTGCTCGTTCTTGGACAGGAGGGACCAGACCATCACAAAGTTGATGGGAAGCTTCCTGCAGTACCTCATTGTCGGTGTGGCGGCATACTTCTCCTTCGGCTATCTGGGCTTCCCCACGAGCACGATTCTTGGTTCGCTTGGCCTTGGCGGCCTCGCGCTGACGCTGGGTTCCAAGGACCTGGTGGCGGACATCATCGCGGGTGTCTCTATCGTGTTTGAGGGTGGCTTCAAGATTGGCGACATCATCGAGGTCGGTGGATTTAAAGGCACCGTTGAGGACATTGGCGTCAGGTCCACCACGCTGCGCGGCGCGGGCGGCAACGTCAAGGTGATTGGCAACCGAGACGTGAAGAACGTGCTCAACCTGTCCAAGTACAACTCGGTGTACTCGCTGGACATCAAGATCCCCGTCGAGGAGTTCGACCGCGTTGAGGATTTGCTTAACACCGAGCTGAAGCGCATCGGCGAGAAGTACGAGGACATCATGCGTGGGGCCCCGTACAGCCGCGGCGTGGTGGCCATGTCGGGCGGCACGATGACGCTAGGCATCAGCGTGGAGTGCCGCGAGAAGAACCTCGGCACGGTTGGTCCGCTGCTGAACCGCGAGATCTACCTGCTCTGCGAGCGCGAAGGCATCAAGCTGCTGTAGCCCGAAACGCGCATGTTGACGCCGCGGGGC
>DJXA01000058.1:24837-25421 GCA_002449555.1 Atopobiaceae bacterium UBA7016
AGGGCCCCGCGGCGTCAACATGCGCAGGGCGGTTACCCAAGTAGGGCGTCGCTGAGGGTGGAGGCTGCCTCGTCTGCCACTCCGCGCGGCTCCTTCCGCATCCAGGGGAGCGTGAACGACAGGCGGCCCTTCCCCATATGGCGCGGCACGCCGATGAACACCTCTTCGTCAATCAGAGAGCGGCAGATGATGGTCAGGGCAAGGTAATAGAGCGCCATGTACGCCATGTGCAGGTACGGCAGCTGCTGGTTCATGAAGTAGTAGGCGAGTGCGCAGTCCGAGATAACGAGCAGGACCGCACCCACCCTGAGGTTGCCCGTCTGGTTCAGCGCGCACATGAAGGTGAGTAGCAGCACGGGAATGTAGATGGCCACGCTGATGCGCGCCGAAGACGAGAAGCCCTCCGACAGAAGCGACGAGGCAACGACGAGCATGAGCGAGAGCAGCACCCACCACACCCATGTGGTCCTGCGAAGCGGACGCTTCTGCAAAAACAGCCGGATGAAGTTGACGTGCGCGAGGCCAAACAGCACGACGCCCCACATGAACCAGAAGTTGATGGCAAGGTCGCCGGCTACGCACAG
>DJXA01000243.1 GCA_002449555.1 Atopobiaceae bacterium UBA7016
GAGCTTGTTGTTGAGGCGCTGCTTGAGCGACGAGGCGAGCTTCGGATACGTGATGGACCCGTCCTGGACCGTCGTGGTGGCCTCGGGGTGCTGGTCGAGCCATTCGGCCACGTCTTCCTCGATTGACACGTCGATGCCCGCGATGGCGTCCTCTAGCTCTTGGATGGCTTGCTCGATGCGGGAGTCGTAGGTTTCGCCGGGGGTCTTGTCGGCCCGCGCGTCCTTGAGCACGCTGACCTTGATGCCCTGCGTGGAGTAGGTCGCGCCGCCCTTGGTCAGCTCGAAGTACGCGATGGTGTCACCAGCGACCGACGCGGCGAGCGACTCGTCAATGATGATGGTGGCCGTCCCTGCCGAGTAGGTCGCGGCCTCGCGGTAGTAGTGCTCTCGGTCGGGCAGACCCATGACGAAGTAGGCCGTGTAGCCCGCCTCCGTGAAGCGTGTGCCGTGGTCGTACAGCTCCGCGACCACGGTGCATCCGCGCTTGTCGCCCTGCCTGAGCGTGATGCCGCTGTAGGCCATGCCCACTGAGTAGGTCGGGCCCTTGTTCAGGTCTAGCTTGAGTTGATAGGTGTTCATGTGCGCTCCTTACTCCGCGAGCTTGTGCGTGCGGATGTAGTCGCGGATGGCCTCGACGTGGCCGCGCAGCTCGGCGTCAATGACGTAGAAACTGGCCTTGTTGTTGGTGCTGGTCGGCTCGCCCGTCTGATCGTCCACCTCGTCGTAGGTGAAGCTGATGCGGTCGCCGCCGCCGATGGTCATTGCCGCAAAGCTCGAAAGTGCTTTCATTCGTTCCTCCTAGCTGGTAGCCGTCAAAAGAAGCTGCTCCATCTGCTGCGCGTATGAGTCGGCGCTTTGGTAGCCCTCAAGCTCCTGCACGCCCTGCTCCATTGCCCATTCCTCATCGTCGAGGTAGGCGTTCACGAAGGCGACCTCTCCCTCTTTCGAGGTGTCGCTGGTGGCCTCCACGATGCCGAGGTCTTCGATGCGATCCGTCTCGTAGTCGCGCTGGTGGCACTTGACCTCCCAATCGAAGGTGAGTCCAGCCGTGCCCCTGACCACGAAGTGCGTGGGTGCCTTTTCGTCCACCCACAGGTCACCATTGCCGCACTTCTGCAAGAAGACCTGATAGGCCATGTCGGTGCGGGCCGTCTCTGCAAAGATAGGGTCAATGCCCACCACGCAGAGGCCGTCCTCGCCGATCGTCGCAGAGCCAATGTCCCCGAAGTAAGGCGCGGGAGTCTCGTAGGCGTAGAGCAAGCGGTCGCCGTAGTCTGGCGTCCTGACCACACGCGACTTAGTGCCACCTGCGGTCATGCGCCCCGTGATGGTCAGGTCTGCGAGCACCTTTAGGTTGCCCGTGATGGTCGATGTGTTCGTGAGGATGGCACTGTAGTAGCCATCGCCCCTGTCCTTGTTTCCGCTGTAGACGCCTCCGCGACCAGAGAGCTTTCCGTAGGCTATGGTTTCGTTGTCTGTGTCGCCTGTGCTGGTCGGGTTGTAGAACTTGGCTATCGGTCTGGTGTTGCCAATGACTCGGATGCCCTCGGAATCGCTGAACGTCAGGCGATGCTTGTAGTCGTTGGTCGTGATGCCGTACCAGTTCATTGACAAGGCCGTGGTGCCGCTGTCGTTCAAGAGCGTCATGTGGCCGTACTGGTTGTTGGGACCACCGAGCGTAAGCGTGCCGCCGCTGATGCGGTCAGCGCTCATGAGGCCCGCGATCAGATAGGTTGCGTTGATGTAGAGCTGGCCGTTCTCCATGTAGAGGCCCTTTAGGGCCCCATTGTTGGTCAGGCGGTTGAAGACCTCCGTCTGGGTCAGCTCCACGAGCGCGTCTCGTGGGTCTGGTGACCACGTGAGCATGGACATGTCGCCCTCGACGAGCATCACGTCCGAGAGGTACAGCGTGCCAGACGCCTCAATCCAGAAGTTCAGGCCACCGTCGCTCGTCGCGGTGATGGTGCCCGT
This sequence comes from Atopobiaceae bacterium UBA7016, assembly GCA_002449555.1. Taxonomy (GTDB): domain Bacteria; phylum Actinomycetota; class Coriobacteriia; order Coriobacteriales; family Atopobiaceae; genus UBA1367. Next base: position 1,972 of record DJXA01000243.1, read on the forward strand.
GTAGCGCTTCCAGCTCGTCGTGATGGACTCGCCATGCACGTAGGTGAGCGCCTCGGAGGTGTTCAATCCCTGGGCGCACCACAGCCTCGTGCTCCTTGACGCCTTTGCCCAGAAGCAGATGCTGTAGGTGTTGCCGACAATGTGCCTAAAGCTGCCCGTGAGGTTTGCGTACACGCGGTAGTCAGCCGTGCCGCCAGCGCCGCCCTGCACCGCCTTGAGGCAATGCGTGCGCTCCGAGTCGGTCACAGAGCTGATAGTCGTGCCCGATCCGCCGACCCAATACTCGGCCTTGTTCGAGAAATCGCCGTTGCGGACGAGGTTGGTCGCGCTGATGCTGAGCGAGTCGGCGACGCCCACCATGCGCATGTCGCCCGTGGCGAGGTTCCACCAGTTGGTGCCCGTCACGTCGGTGATGATTCCCGTGGCGAGGTAGGTCGCATTTACGTAGAGGTCGGTGCCCTCCATGTACAGGCCTTTGGCCTGTCCGGCGTTCGTCAGGCGGTTGAAGATGTCTTGCTGGGTCAGGCGCATGTCGATGTTCGCAAAGGCGTCGCGCGGATCTGGCGACCAGTCGAACATGGGCTTGTCACCAGCGACCACCATGACGTTTGCGAGGTAGAGCGTGCCTATCGTGCCCAGCCAGAAGTTGAGCGTCCCCGTCGCGGGTGCGGTGATGGTGCCCGTGTAGCGCTGCCATTCGGTCGTGACCGTCGCGCCGCGAACGTAGGAGTTCGCGGCTGTCGTGCTCGCCGCTCGTGACGCATAGAGAACGTTGGTCGTGGGGTTCTCATCGTCCTCGCTCTCGTTGGCCACCTTGGCCCAGAAGCTGAGCGAGTAGCGCCGCCCCGCCACGTGGTTGAAGTTCGACGCTACGGGCCACACCCTGCGCGATCCGCCCACGCCCTCGCACTTCAATGCGTTTACGAATGACTCATCTTCCTCCACCGAGAGCGACACGCCCGAGGTCTTGCCCCAGAAGCTTATATCGTTGGAGAAATCGCCGTTGCGCACGAGGTTGGTGGCAGACAGCTGCAAGTTGTTCACAGCCGTATCGTCGGTGTACTTGTCGCGCTTGGCCCACTCGGATACCACGAATGCACCCGTCGTGCGCTGCTTGATGCACACCATGATGGCGCTCGCCGTGGAGTCAAACCACAGGTCGCCCACGTTGTATGGCGGCGCTGGCGTGGAGGTGAAGATCTGCGCCTTGCCGTCGATGGCGTCAAAGACCGCCGTGGGCGTGGACTGCTCGACCCACGAGCCGCCGCCCCACCGCCATGTGGTGCCGTCCGTCGTGCGGTACCACAGGTCGCCCACATGCTCGGCCTTCTCGTCGGCGTCCCACGCGGTGGGAGTCCTCGACGGGTCGGCCTCTTGGTACCACGTCTCGGCCTTGCGGTCTATCTGCGTGGTGATGGCTGCGAGGTCGCTGGCGTAGTCGCCCTGCATGAAGGCCGTGAGCGCCGAATCGTCCGTGTACTTGTTCCGCTTGGCCCAGTCGCTGGTCACGTAGCTGCCAGACGTGCGGGCGGTGACGCACACCTTTATGTCGCCACTCGCGCCCTCGAACCACACGTCGCCGACTGCGTAGGGCGGGTAGGGCCGCGACGTGAAGACCTGCGCCTTTCCGTCGATGGCGTCGAAGACCTCTTTGGGGGCGTTCTGCGCGACCCACTCCGTGCCGCTCCAACGCCACGTTGTCTGGTCGGTGGTCTTGTACCAGAGGTCGCCTTGGTGGCTCGACTTCTGCGCATCCGTCCAGCCCGTTGAGGGGTCGGAGGACTGGTACCACGTCTCGGCCTTGCCGTCGATGAGCCCTTCCAGCGTGGCCTTGTCACTGGCGTAGGTGTTCGTCAGGAAGCTGGTGAGGGCGGAATCGTCGGTGTACTTGGAAGCCGCAGCCCAGTCGCTGGCCGCGTAGCCGTAGCCATCAGCCTTTGCCGTGACGCACTTGAGGATGCCGCCAGCCGCGCCCTGCACCCACAGGTCGCCCACGTCGTAGGGCGGGTAGGGCGTGGATACGAAGACGCGGCGCTTGGCGTCCGCTGTGGCCTGAGCCTGAGACGCCATCTCTAGCGCCCTCGTCACGTCCGAGTCGGTAATGAGCGACCACGAGTAGGCGCCAGACTCCTTGATGAAGCGCCAAGAGTGGCCATTGACCGTGTTGTAGTACAGATCGCCCACGTGGGCGTCCTTCTTGGCCACCGTGTCCCAGCCCGTGTTGTCGGGGTCGCTCGGGTCGGTGGTGACTGGCGGGAGCGACATGGACGGGTCCACCTGGTAGAACCACATGTCTATCGCGCCGTCGAGCTGCGAGTAGATGTCCTCTATGTCCTCGTTGATGGATTGCACCGCGCTTGCGAGCTGCTCGGATGCGGTCTGGCCGACTGCGGCGCTCGATGCGTCTGCGATCTGCTGCACGGTCTGGTTGCCCACGAGCGTGGTAGATGCCATGCGGAGCTGCCCGCTGTCCAAGTCCCAGTAGTTGCCGCTCTGGGCGCTTCCGATGTAGCCAGCCGTGAGCTTTGCCGCCGTCACGAGGTCTGCGAGGATGTGGCCGCTCTGTAGCACCGTCTTCCAGTCCCAGTCACCGCCAGAGGTACGGGAGTTGGCTATGCGGATGTTGCCGCCCTTGATTTCGACCACCTGCGTGGCCTCGGTGCCCACGAGAGGGTCAGACACTGGACGGTCGTATGTCCTGAGTCCCTCGCCCTCGGTGATGTAGGTGTAGCCACCTGTCGAGTTGATCTGCCCGTTCAGGCGGTCGAGCAGGCGGGACAGGTACGCCGCGGTGGCTTGGTAGGCGTTCGCCGCCGCCACGTCCGACGCGAGCGCCGCCGTTGCTCCCGACAGCCCTGCGAGCGTGCCGCCGAGGGTGTCCGCCAGGTTCGATATGGTGAGCTTCGTCTGCGACGGGTCCAGCAGGTCGGACTCGATGCGCAACGCCCTGCCCTCGACCGCGATCCCATCTCCGCCGAATTCCCTGTCCACCACCACGACCGCGTCGCCGAGCGCCACGCCGTGGGCGTCCATGCCAGCGCGCGACAGCTGGACGACGTCGGCCTCGTAGCTCGCCCTCGGCCTCGTCCACTCCGTGAGGTGCTCGAGCGCCCATGCCTTGAGGTCAGCAGGCGTCTCGCACGCGGAGTTCTCGACGTACTGGACGGGGTACTCCCAGCCGCCCGCGCCGTCGGGCACGCGGCAGGCCTCGGCCACGTCGTCGTCCTGCAGCCAGTCCTTGCCACCGTTGACGCTCTCGATGGTTATCTTGCGCCCGTGGCCTCCGCTGTCGGTCTGCTCGCCCTTGCCGAGCGGTATCACGCGGCACGTCCACAGCTGGTCCTCGACGGTGCGCTTGATGCCGCTCACGTCGCCGCCGTAGTCGAAGCGCCGCGTCGCCACGGCCTCGCCGACGTGCTCGAGCAGGTCGACCCTGCGCGCGGTGACGCCCTCGGCGCCCACCTCGACGGTAGCCCGCAGCTCGCCGCCCCAGACCTTCACCAGTTCCTGCAGCGCCTCCCAGCCGCTCATGCGCCACATGGACGCGCTGCCGCTCGACGTGCGCGTGACGGTGCCCACCTGCCAGCGCGAGGTGCCCCCGAGGGCCGCCTCGAGCGCGGCGGACGCGGGCGCGGGCGAGCCGCCCGTCCCTGGCATCGCCACGACGCTCGTGCCGCTGAGGTCGTGCATGAGCGACCACGGGCACCAGTAGCTATGGACCGCGTCGCCCGACTCGGAGTGCTCCCCCTCGATCCCCTCCACCACGAACTCGCGCCAGACGCCCATGTCGTCGCGCCACAGCACGCGCGTGCCCTTGTCCAGCTCCTGCGTGGTCTCGACGGTCAGCGAGTGCTCGCCGTTGACCTCCTCCACGGCACTGACCGAGAGGGCGCGCAGGGGGTCGAGGTCGCCCAACGGCGTGCCGTCCGCCCTCGTGAGGACGATGCGCGGCATCTCCACTCCTACCACCACCTCTCGGTCCACGTGACCACCGCGGCGCCCGTTCCCACCATGGAGAGCGTGTGCTCGCCCGGCTCGAGCCACAGCCAGTCGGCCTCGGGCTCGAGCATCGCCACGTCGCCGCCGACGCGCATCACGCGCGACTCGCAGTCGAACTCCACCGCGCTCGCGGACGCGACGCGCGCTATCACGTACCTGCCGTCCTCGGCGCGGACGCGCCAGTAGCCACCCGAGCCGTTCCTCGCCGACTGCGCGGCGATGGAGAGAGGCGCGGGCGCGGTGCCGCCGACCATGAACGTAGCTGACCCGCCAGACGGCACGGTGACCTCGCGCTCCGCCCCGCGCAGCAGCGGGTCGGGGCACGCGAACCGCACCTCGACGCTGTCCGAGCTGAGCGTGGGCGAGATGTCGCTCACGTCGGTGGGCACGGCCATGCGCCACCTGCCGCCCTCGTCGCCGAGGAACAGCGGGCGCGGGCCGTCCACCGCCAGCCACGTGGCGAGCGCCCGCATCGCCTCCTGCCGACCCTCGCGCGTGTCCTGCATGGCGTGGAGCCTGACGGCGACCTCCACGCCCTCCGCGCGCGTGCCTGCGAACACGGTGCCGTCCCGCCCCGCGACGTCCACGAGGCGCGGCGACCACGACGGGACGCTGCGCGCCACGCCGCGCTCCACGAAGAACAGGTCGCTCAGCTCGTGGTCGTCGAACACCAGCGCAAACCCCTCGCGCATCAGAGCCTCGACCTCCCCTCACGCCGCGACTGGCGGTTTATCTCTATCGCTATCTGCCTTATGTCGCCGTCCTTGCGCACGACGAACGTGTTGCCCGTGACCGTCACGCCCGCCAGCTCCGGCGAGATGAAGTCGGCCACGGTCTTTGCGAACGGCGCGACGTACTGGCGGTTGGTCAGCGGGATGATTGCCTCGCCGCCCGCCTCGCCCGCGATGTGGCGCGTTATGTCCACACCGCGCCCCGGCCTGTCCACAATGAAGCCGTCCGCGTGCTTCTGGATGATCGCGCCAGCGGCGAACGCCCCGCCGCCGCCGTCCCCGCCGAAGCCGCCGCCTCCGCCTC
>DJXA01000143.1:0-1736 GCA_002449555.1 Atopobiaceae bacterium UBA7016
CAGCGCATCTCCATCGCGCGTGCGCTGCTGAAGGACGCGCCCATCGTGTTGCTTGACGAGGCGACGGCCTCGCTTGACGTGGAGAACGAGACCAAGGTGCAGGGAGCGCTTTCGCGCCTGCTTGCCAACAAGACCGTGCTGGTCATCGCGCACCGCATGCGCACCGTCATGGGCGCCGACAAGGTTGTGGTGCTGGACGAGGGCCGTGTTGCGGAACAAGGCTCTCCCGATGAGCTCTTGGCGACCGACGGCATGTTTGCCCGCATGGTGAAGCTGCAGTCGGAGAGCGCCTCCTGGTCACTTGCGCAGAAGGCCTAGACAAAACAACCGCGCCACGAGGGTCCGACCCTTGTGGCGCGGTTGCTACCGTTCTTGATGTGGTTAGCACATGAAGCGGGGCATAGAGCCGGTTGCGGCAGCGTCGGCGATATCGATGAGCGCGTCTGCCACGGCATCGTCGGCGCAGGCACCGATGTGCCACCGTGCCGCTGCCTTGACCTCGGCCGTGGCGTTGGCCACCGCGACCGAGTGCGTCACAGCGCCTAGCATGGAGAGGTCGTTCTCCGAGTCCCCGAAGGCGGCGATCTCGTCCAGCCCAATGCCCAGATGCTCGGCCAGCACCTCCACGCTCTTTCCCTTGCTCCAGCCGCGCGGGAGGATGTCGATGAAGATGCCGTTGGCGGCAGGGAAGACGAAGTCAAACTGGGGGAAGCGTTCCTGCAGCAGGTCGCGCATTTCGACCATCTGGGCCTGCGTGGCAGCGCAGCGCACGTTGGCTTTGACGCAACGCTTCCAGTGGAGGTGCTCGATGGGGTGTGGATCGGCACTGTAGATCTCAGGATGGAGCGCGAGCTCTTCGGCAGCCGCACCCAGGTGGTACGCGACCCCGTCAGAGGCGTCAGAGACATCGTCCAGGTCATAGACCGAGAGCGCAAAGCCCGGGTGAGCGTGCAGCAGGTTGCCCAGCTCGTCCAGCACCTCGACGTCGAGCGTCTCCTCATGAACCAGCTCGCCATCGACGTACACCAGCTGTCCGTTGACGTAGGCACCGGTGCGCCCGCAGGCATCGTCACCTGCGAACATCCAGCGCATAGCCGCAGGTACGCGCCCCGTCACCGGCCCAAAGTGCAGCCCCGCGTCCAGCATGCGATGGATTGCCTCGATGGTGCGGGCACTGGCGCATGGTGCCCCAACAGGGATGAGCGTGCTGTCCAGGTCAGTCAACGCGAGCTTGATCATGCTCGGTCCTTTCGTGCGGTTCCGGTGGACGCTGGGCCGCCCCAGCGTCCACATGTCTGCTAGCTCAGGTCCGCCCCGTTGGAGGCGATGACCTTTTTGTACCACCAGAAGCTGTCCTTGGGCGTGCGCGCGAAGGTGCCCTGGTAGCTGTCGTCGGCATCAACGTAGATGAAGCCGTAGCGCTTGCGCATCTCGCCGGTGCCGGCGCTCACGATGTCGATGCAGCCCCACGTGGTGTAGCCCCACATCTCAACGCCGTCGAGGTCAATGGCGTCGCGCATGGCCTTGATGTGCTCACGGTGGTAGTCGATGCGGTACTGGTCGTGCACGATGCCGTCCTCGCCGGGCTCCTCGATCACGCCGAGGCCGTTCTCCACCACCATGAGCGGCAGCCCATAGCGGTCCCAGAAGAGGTTGAGCGTGTAGCGCAGGCCCGTCGGGTCGATGGTCCAACCCCACTCGGTGGTCTTGAGGTACGGGTTGGAGTAGCCCGTCAC
>DJXA01000143.1:1882-8725 GCA_002449555.1 Atopobiaceae bacterium UBA7016
TAGCTGTAGGTGAGGAAGTCCACCGTGCCCGCCTTGAGAATGTCGGCGTCACCCTCCTGCACGGGCAGCACAATGCCAGCGCGCTCGTACTCTTTGAGCGCGCTCGCCGGGTAGGCGCCGCGGCACTGAACGTCCGGGTACATGAAGCAGCTCTGCATGAACTTGTAGTTGCCCATGACATCGGCGGGGTCGCATGTGGCGGGGTACGAGAAGATGCCGCCGTACATGGCGCCCATCTTGTTCTCGGGATCAATTTGGTGCGCCAGCTGCACGGCCAGCGCCGAGGCAATGAACTGGTGATAGCTCGCCGTGGCCTTCTGCTGCGGCGTGGAGTGCGGGTCCATGCCGCCCGCCATGTAGCAGCTCATCATGCCCATGCCCATGGAGTTGATCTCGTTGAAGGTGAGCCAGTAATGCACCTTGCCCTTGTACCGGCGGAAGATGACGTCGCAGTAGCGCAGGAAGAAGTCCACCACCTGGCGGTTTTCCCAGCTGCCGTACTTGGCCAGGCCCATGGGTGTCTCGTAGTGGCTGATGGTGACCAGTGGCTCGATGCCGTACTTGTGGCAGCAGTCAAAGACTGCATCGTAGTGCGCGAGGCCCGCCTCGCAAGGTTCGGCGTCGTCACCGTTGGGGAAGATGCGGCTCCAGGCGATGGACATGCGGTAGCACTTGAAGCCCATCTTGCCAAAGAGGGCGATGTCCTCCTCAAAGCGGTGGTAGTGGTCGATGGCCACGTCGCCGGGGTAGACTTTGCCCTCCACGCGCTCGGGGAAGGTGATCTCGCGCGCATGGGTGCGATCGCCCTGCGTCATGAAGTCAGCCGAGCACGGGCCCTTGCCGTCCGCGTCCCACGCGCCCTCGCACTGGTTTGCGGCCGTCGCGCCGCCCCACAGAAAGCCTTTCGGAAATCCCATCGTTATGTCCTCTCTCTCTTTGTGTGTCCATACATCTCATAGTACGAAAAACTCGTCGTCGAGGAAGGTCGACAGCGGGCGAGAAAGGGGAGTGCGTGCTAGTATGGAAGCTAGCATGCTAGCTTTTGGTGCAGATGGAGGGGAACGCATGACGACGCAGGTTCTCTCACAGTTGAATATCCGGCTGGATAGTGGGGTCAAAAGAGCAGGCGAGGCGGTGCTCGCCAAGGAAGGCACAAACCCGACCGCGCTCGTCAGGGCCTTGTGGCAGAAGATTGCGCGCGGCGCAGCGGACCTCCATCAGGTGGAAGAGGTGCTTGGGCTCCGCACAAAGGCGGAGACGGTAGGGGATGACGCCTCGGAGAAGCTCACCGCCATGCGGCGCGGGAGGGCGCTCTTTGCGGAGGGGCTTACTACGCTGGGAATTGATCCAGCGCACGTGTCACCTCCGCCCGATACGTCAGACGCAGATCTCTACGCTGAGGCATTGGTTGATCGGCTGGAGGAAAGGGGGCTCTGGTGAGTGGGCAGTCGCGCGTCATCCTGGTGGATACCAACGTCTGGCTTGATCAATACCTGCCCGGACGGCCGCATGCCAAGGATTCGCAGGCATTTGTGGACAAAGCTTTGGAGCTTGGCATAGAGCTCGCCTTTCCTGCGGCGAGCATCAAGGACGTGTTTTACCTTGCGGGAAGCGAATACAAGCGCATCGTGCGTGCGGAGACGGGCACGGTGAGCAAGGCCGATGCGCAGGCCATCCAACGCATTGCATGGGGCATCGTGGACAGCTTGCAGGAGGTGGCGACGCCCATTGGCATGGACCTCTCAGACGTGTGGCTTGCCTCCAAGCTTCGACAGGTCGATGGGGACCTCGAGGACAACTTGGTGCGCGCGGCTGCCAAGCGCGCTAACGTCGACCTTGTGGTGACGTGGGACAAGGGCATGCTGGCCAAGGCAGTGGTGCCTACGGTGACACCGACGGATGCGCTGGCCGTCATGGCTGCATGGCGGTAGCCGGCGAAGGCTTCAGCGCGGCACCATGCGCTACCCCTGCTTGCGGTACTCCTGCGGCGTGCAGCCAGCGTACTCGCGGAAGCGCTGGTAGAAGCTCGTGAGGTTGGCGAGGCCAACCTCCTCGGCAATCTCGTAGATGGGCCGGTTGGTGCCGCGCAGCAGAAGTGCCGCCCGACGCATGCGCTCAACGTTGACCAGCTGCTTGAAGGTTGAGCCCGTGGCCTGCCGCACAAACTTTGACAGGTAGGTGCGCTCGTAACCGAGGTCTGCGGCCATCTGCTGTAGGCTTCCCTCCTGGTAGTGCTGCCCAATGTACTGGCGCACCGTGCCGATGAGCTCGGCGCGCTCCCACGCCACGTCGTCCAGCTCGCCCTTGGGTTCATAGGTGCGCAACAGATGCGTGAGCAGCGCGGCCAGGAAGAAGTCGATCATATGGGGGCTCGTCATGTCGGGCTCGAGCCGCTCGCAGAGAATTCGCTCGACGCACGTGCGGACAACCTCGTCCTCGCCGGTACGGTAGACGCGCCAATGCTCGTGGTTGGCACCCATGGTCATGAGCTCGGTCGCAAAGGGGGAGGCAAGGTCTGCCATGCCGTCAAGCAGGCGTCCCTCAAAGAACTCCTCGGCAAGGATGAGGTTGACGTTGATGTCGTCGGGGCCAGTGGGTTCAACGCTGTGGGGCACGTGGCGGTCCATGACGATGCAGTCGCCCGCATTGAGCACCACCTGCTCACCATCTACGACCATGTGGAATGACCCCTGGTAGCAGTACGTGATGATGACGTAGGAGTAGATGTGCTCGGGAACCTCGGGGGAGTCGCTCACGTGGAACGCAACGATGTGGCGACGGTCGGCAAAGCCACGGCCTCGGCCAAAGAGAAAGACCTCGCGCCCGTGGTAGGGGATGCGGGGGTAGCGCTCGGCGATGTGCTCGTAGATCTCCTCCGCAGAATGGTGCGTGGCGGTGGATGCGGCACGTGCGGCCGCAGGGAGCTGACTGACGTTCATGCAGGCCTCCACGAATTCACACTGATGATGGCACAAACTCATATTGTCGCAGGTCAACAACTCTAGTTAAAGTATAGCCGAAAGACTCAATACGATAGGGGAGGCAGTATGGCAGCGGCAAACGCTCAGGCTTGGTGGATATCGGGCCCAACGTACGAATACGGTGAGGATGATGCGGGTTACTATCAGCCGCATCGCAACCATGTGGTGTCACGTACCTTTGAGATGAACGGTTTCAAACGGGCAAGCCTCACCTTGTCTGTGCTGGGTTACGCACGAGTGACCATCAATGGCAAGGCGTTGGGCAATGTCGAGCTCTTGGGTGACTGGACCAACTTCACCAAACAGGTCACCTCACGCACCTTCGATGTGACCGAGCTGCTTCGTCCGTGGACCAACACCATTGAGGTCGAGCTCGGCAACGGCTGGTTCAATCCTTCGCCACTCACCATGTTCGGCAAGTACAACTTGCGAGAGCGTCTTGCGGAGGTTGGAACACCGGCGGTGCTCGTCACCCTTGTGGTTGATGGACAGACCCTTCTAGTGAGTGATGATTCGTGGAGCTGCCACGAAGGTCAGCTGCTGTTCAACAACCTGTATCTGGGCGAGACGCGTGACCTTTCGAGCGCTGGTGGCGCCGAGCTGCCGCTCGTCGTGCAGAAGGACATGCGCAACGTCGAGCCCGCTGTGGTTGAGCCGTGCCGCCGCTTTGCGCCGGTTGTGGGAAGCGACGTACGCGAGCTGGAGGATGGTTCGTTGGTGGTTGACTTCCACGAGCTTGACACCGGCATGATTGACCTGCGCTTTATTGCCCACAAGGGCCATGAGGTAGTGGTGCGCTACGCAGAGGAGCTTGACGGGGACGGTATGCCTTCCTACGAGTCGAGCCACGCTGGCTTGGTGGGATGCCTCGTGCCCGAGGGATTCCGCATTCCTGGCGGTCCCGGCGCGCCGGAGCGAGCCATCCAGACCGACCGCATCATCTGCGCGGAAGGGGAGAACCACTTCACCAACCAGTTCACGGTGCACTCGTGCCGCTATGCGGTGATCGAGGGGCTCACGCACGAGCAGCTGTTGGGCATCGAGCTGGTGCCGGTGCATACGGACCTGAAGGCTGTCGGGTCCATCGAGACGGGCAACGGCTTCTACGACAGCATGGTGGATGCTGCCGTGCGCACCAAACTCAACAACGTGCATGGCCTCTGGGAGGACTGCGCGCGCGAGCGTCTGGGCTACGGCGGAGACATGGTTGCCCTTGCTGCCTCAAACCTCGCCGCGTTTGATTGCGAGGGACTCATCCGCAAGACGGTGCGCGACTTCCGTAACGACCAGACCGCTGCGGGCGGCGTGCCCGAGACGGCGCCGTTCATGGGCATCGGCTCCAACGGCACGGCCTACGGCGAGGGGCCGCTTTTGTGGCAGCTTGCCTATCCGCACCTGGTGTTGCGCGCCTACCAGTTCTACGGCAGTCGCGACTTGGTTGAGCAGGAGTGGCCACACGTCAAGAAGCTCGTAGACTACCTGCTTGCTTGGGCCCCGGCAGAGCTCGCGGCCCATTGCTTGGGAGACCATGGATCCGTGGCGACGAGCGAAAGCTTCAAGACTGGTACGCCTGACAAGGAGCTGGTGGGATGGTGCACTATTGCGCGCTTTGCCCGGGCCGCAGCTCGCTTCGAAGAGATTCTTGGGGTGCCTTCCTCGGGCTATGACGTGCGCTACGACGAGCTGCGCGAACAGATCCGTGCGCGCTTTGCGCACGATGACGGTAGCTGGGGCGATGGCACGCAGACGGGGCTGGCCTTTACGGCTGACCTAGGCCTTGCTGATGAGCAAGCGCTTGCTGATCGGCTGGCAGCCCAGATTGCCGAGGAAGATGGCGTGCTCACCACGGGCATCTTCGGCACGACGCTGGCCTTCGACCTGCTCAACCGTACGGGACACTCCGACGTGGTGGAGGCGTGGCTCACGCGCGAGAAGGCGCCCAGCTATAAGGACATGCTAGCGAGTGGCAACAAGGCACTTGCCGAGCAGTTCGTCATGTTCCTCTCGTCGTACAACCATGCGATGTTCAGTAGCTACCTACAGTGGTTCTACCAGGGATTAGGCGGTATTCGCATTGCCGATGATGCTTGTGGGTGCGATCACGTGGAGCTGCGTCCGTACTTCAGCCCACTGACCAATGAGGTGAGCTGTTCGCTGATGACTCGCCGCGGTGAGATTCGCACAACATGGAAGCGTGACGATCAAGGCATCGTGACCTTCTCATATTCCGTGCCCGAAGGCGTAAGCGTTACGCAGCTCTGACGTGGACAAAGGGAGTATCCCATCTGTCCAAAAGTGTTCTTTAGAAAAAATGAACATATGAAAGTATTCCAGCAACAAGTCATAGTGATAGAACCACAAATGAATATTGTCGCAGGTATACCACAGAAAATATAGTTATCACAGCATCTGCGAGCAAGAGGCAGACAACAAGCCTCAAAACAAGAAGGGAAGGAAATCATGGCAGACAACAAGCAGATCGCCACAGACGTGCTCGCGGCCGTCGGCGGCAAGGAGAACGTGACCAAGGTCATCCACTGCATGACCCGCCTGCGCTTCAACCTGGTTGACGACACCATCCCCAACGATGACGAGATCAAGGCCATCAAGGGCGTCCTGGGCGTCATGAGGCAGGGTGGCATGTACCAGGTCATCATTGGCACCAACGTTCCCCAGGTGTACGAGGCGCTCTGCGCCGAGGGCGGCTTCTCGGCTAAGCCCGCGATCGACGAGAACCTCGACGAGGCTCCCGCCAAGTTCGAGTGGACCCCCAAGAACGTCTTCGACACCGTTCTCAACTACCTCTCCGGCTCGGTCGTTCCGCTGGTCCCCGTCCTGATGACCGCCGGTCTCTTCAAGACCCTGGGCGCCGTCTTCGGCCCCACGTTCCTCAACGTGGTGCCCGCCGACAGCCCGCTCGTCTTCCTCTGCGACATGCTCTACAACGCTGGCTTCTACTTCATGCCGATCCTCGCCGGCTTCACGGCTTCTCAAAAGCTTGGCGCCAACCCGTACCTCGGCGCAATGCTTGGCGCAATCCTCCTCGAGCCCAGCTTCGCGGCCATGGTGGGCACCGAGAACACCCTGTCCTTCTTTGGCGCCAACGTCCCTATGCCGCTCTTTGGCTATGGCCAGACGCTCATCCCCATCCTGCTGTGCATCCCCGTGTTCGCCTTCCTTGAGAAGAAGATCAACGGCTTCATGCCTGGCGCCATCCGCACCGTCTTCGGGCCCTTCCTCACCGTCCTCGTCATGATCCCGCTCGAGCTCTACATCCTGGCTCCCCTGGGCAGCCTGCTTGGCAACGCCGTGGCCACCCTCTTCGAGGTCATCGGCAACTCCCCGCTCGGCTTCCTTGCCATCGCGATCTTCGCGGCCACCTATCCCATGCTCGTCCTCACCGGCATGCACATCGGCATCATGGGCATCGCCATCGCCAACTTTGGCAACGTGGGTTCCGACGCCATGTTCCTCATGGCCTCCACCGTGCAGAACTTCACCGCTTCCGCCGTCGGCCTGGCCGTGGCCCTCAAGATGAAGGACCCCGAGAACAAGAGCCTGTGCTGGGGCTACTTCATGACCCAGTTCTTCGGCGGCGTCGGCGAGCCCCTGCTCTACGGTGTGTTCCTGCGCTATAAGCGCCCCTGGATCGGCACCCTCTGCGGTGGCGCTGCGGCCGGTCTCTATGCTGCCCTCACCCACGTGACCCTGTACACCATGGCTTCCGGCATCTTCTCGCCCCTCGCCTTCGCAGGCGGCAGCCAGGGCAACTTCATCAACGGCTGCATCGCCATGGCCATCGGCTTCGCCGTCGCCTTCGTGACCACCTGGCTCTTTGGCCTCACCAAGGAGCAGGCTGAGG
>DJXA01000200.1:0-9181 GCA_002449555.1 Atopobiaceae bacterium UBA7016
TACGCGTCCTGCTCAAGCGTGACCATCGCACCCTCGAGATGGCTCGATGCCGCAATCACCGCCTCGAGCGCATCCACCTCGCCGTAACCGTACGTCTCGTCCCATCCGGCATCGCCCAGGTCAACCGCCGAGGAATACAGGATGCTCACGGCCTGGTCAGCAGTCAGGTTGTTATTGGCCGCGAACTCAAGCGCCAACACGCCCGCAACCTGCGGTGAGGCCATCGAGGTGCCCGACATCGTGCTGTACGAGCTGTTAGGCACGGTGCTCCACACGTCCGTTCCCGGGGCAGAGATGTTCTTTCCCGTCTGGCCTGAAACGTTGTAGTTTGACGTGCTGTTGCGCGTCACGTCGGTACCGCTGCGCTGCAGATTAATGACGCTGACTACGTTGTCTGCATCACCTGGGTACTCGCGAAACGGGACCACGCCCTTGTTGCTATCCGCGTTAGCGGCGGCGGCAACGGTCACGATGCCGTACTCGGCACGAGCCTTTTCCACAGAGCGCAGAAAGAGGTCGTCCGTAAAGGAGTACGAGTCTGAGACGGGACCACCCAAGCTGAGATTGATGACGCGCACGTTGTCTGCCTGTGCGCGATCCATCACCCAAGCATAGGCATTGATCAAGTCCTTCGTGCTGCTTTGGAGCTTGGAACTGAAGACGTTAACTAGCAGGAGCCCCGCGTTGTATGACACGCCGGCAACGCCCGTCTCGTTGTTCGCAACCGCCGAGACGATGCCCGCCACGTGCGTACCATGGTTTCTGGGGGTGGTGATGGTTGAGGAGGCCGAAGTGTCATGTGCGTCATACGTGGCGATCACATTGCCCACCAGGTCTTCGTGCGCCGCGTCGGGAAGCTGGTCGAGCACGGCAACGGTTACGGTCCCCTCGCAACGAGCGATTGACCATGCGCCGTAGGCCTTGATGCTTGAGAGCGCCCATTGATTCGTTGATGTTGAGCTCGAGTACGGGTCGTTCACGTCAAGCAAGGCTTGAAGGGTTGGAGCCTCTTCGGCCTTCTCTTCGATGGCAGCTTCCGCTTCTGACTGGGCAGGATCTTCTTCGGTTGCCTCTTCATGGTCGGGAGCGCCCTCCGCAGGCTCTTCATCGCTTTCGGCGGACTCGTCGCCCGTCTCTGACTCACCCATGTCTTCGGACACGGCAGGGGCTTCGTCAGCCGTTTGCTCGGGCTGTGGTTCGTCTTCCTCAGCCGCTTCAACCGCGATGCGCTCAAGGGTCTCCACCTGCGGTTCATTCGCCTCCGCAAGCACCTCGTACAGGTCTCCCTCGTCGAGCATGGCGTGGTACACATAGTTGGGCTGGACCACGTCGATGAGCTCGTTGCCCAACAGGGCGTTCACGGCATCTTCGACGCCGTAACCCTCGGCCACCTCAAGCGTCACGATGCCACTCGCAACGTCATCTGCCGCCACCTTCTTCGTGGCAATCTCGTCCGTCTCGGAGAGCAGCGCTTCGAGGTCTGCCGCCGTTACGCCGTCCGCTAGCCCCACAAGCACGACGTCAGGCTCGTACTCCACCTCATCCGGAAGCACGAAGGCGCCCGAGGGCTCACCGTCTTCCGACGGTGCGTCGCCACCCAGTTCGTCGACCTCAGCTTGCAGGTGCGTCTCACCTTGGTCTGCAAGAGACTCACCGGACGCATTCTCAGAGCCCGCCTCGTCCGTGTCCGCGCCCATTCGCTCGCAAACTTCCACCGCAGCACCGTCCGAGCGACCAGACGAAGCATCTGCTGCGCGCATGCTCAGCCGAGCACCTCGCCAGCCAAGCACCATGGCCAACGCGAGGCACACCAGCACCAATATCAGACGCCTGAGCGGTATGCGCGACATATTTAAACCCCTTCCGGCGTCATAGTATTGCAGTTGAGCGGGCCGTTGTCACCTCCACCACATCCCGCCCACGTCCCCAAAGATGCACGAATCGGCACAAAACGAAGGCATGCACGCCTGAGAGACGCGCCTGCCTTTGCAAGGCCTATAGTTCAAAAACTGTTATACGCCAGTCACATATGCCGGCAGGTAGAGCTGTTCGACGCTTTCAAACTTGGCGCCACCCTGCAGGTCAGCGTACAGCGTTGCCACATACAGCGCCGTCTCAGGTTCGGCGGTAGCGGTGGTGCCGGAGCACAGCACCAGGTAGTTGGTGCCAGAAACCAGCTGCGTGCCAAGCGTCGCGATGGGGTTCAGCGAGACGCCAACCCATGCGTCAGCAGCCTTGGCGAAGGCCGTGCCGGCCTCCTCGGGAAGCAGTGCCGCATTGGACGGCTCGACAACATCCCAACCGCCCACGACCTCGGTGTTAACCTCCTGATCGGTCACCTGCATGTTGGTGATGTCAATCTGCGAGATGTTCGACACCTTCGCATTGCCGTCAAGATCCTCGTAAATCACAACCACGTACCAGTTGGTGGCCGGCTCGGCCGTCACGGTCTCACCCGTGCACAAGAACGCATGGTTACGCCCAGACACCAGCTGCGTCGCGAGCTCAGCAACCGGCTCGTAGCTCACGCCCACCAGGCCCTCCATGCCCTTGGCGAAGAGCTCGGCCTGCTCATCCGTCAGCGCCCTGGTCACCTCGGTCTGAACGGTCCATCCACCAACGATCAACTGTCCGCCCTCCGTAGCTTCGGTCTCCTCGGCGGTAGTCTCCACCTCAGGCTCAGTCTGCGCCTGCTTGCCAGCACATCCCGTCAGCACGATGGACAAAGCCAGCGCGCCCGACAGAAATGCAGTTGCCAGCTTCTTCATGTCGACCCCTCTCTCATAGAGCGTCTTGCGCAGGTCTCTCAACCGCCCCGCACTTGTCATACGAATAAGAGGTTACCAAAGTCTTGAAAAAGTAAAAGATGGCGCCCGTTCGCGGTCATCTTCACAAGATGCGCAAACGGGCGCCTCATCAGGCGATGTATGGATGAGCGCTTAGATGACGCCCTGAGCCATCATGGCCTCGGCGACCTTCAGGAAGCCCGCGATGTTGGCGCCGGCAACGTAGTTGCCCTCCATGCCAAACTGCTTGGCCGCGTCATCGCACGCGTGGTAGATGCCGCGCATGATGGCCTCGAGGCGAGAGTCAACCTCCTCGAAGGTCCAGGAGATGTGGCCGGCGTTCTGGCTCATCTCGAGGCCGGAGGTGGCCACGCCACCAGCGTTGGCAGCCTTGCCCGGGAAGAAGGCAACGCCGTTCTCCTGCAGGTACTTGGTGGCGTCGAGCGTGGTGGGCATGTTGGCGCCCTCACCCACGACCTTGCAGCCGTTGGCGACGAGCTTCTCGGCGTCCTCAAGCAGCAGGGTGTTCTCGCGAGCACACGGAAGCGCGATGTCGCAGGGCACGCCCCACACGCCGCGACCGTCCTCGGCGTGCCACTCGGCGTTGGGACGATACTCGGTGTACATGGCCAGCGAGACGCCCTTGTCGTTGCCGGAGCGCTTCTTGGCGTAGATGGCCTCGAGCACGGAGACGTCGATGCCGTCGGCGTCGTAGACCCAGCCCTTGGTGTCGGAGCAGGCAACGACCTTGCCGCCGAGCTGCTCGGCCTTCTGGATGGCGTAGGTAGCGACGTTGCCGGAACCATGGACCACCACGGTCTTGCCCTCGAAGGAGTCATCGTGGCACTTCAGGTACTCGTCGACGTAGTAGACCAGGCCGTAGCCGGTTGCCTCGGTACGAGCAAGCGAGCCGCCGAAGGTGAGGCCCTTGCCGGTCAGAACGCCGGTGAAGGTGTTGGTGAGACGCTTGTACTGACCGAACATGTAAGCAACCTCGCGGCCGCCGACGCCCAGGTCACCAGCGGGAACGTCGGTATCCTCGCCGATGTGGCGGTACAGCTCGGTGATGAAGGACTGGCAGAAGCGCATGATCTCGTTGTTGGACTTGCCCTTGGGGTCGAAGTCAGAGCCGCCCTTGCCACCGCCCATGGGAAGCGTGGTGAGGGAGTTCTTGAAGGTCTGCTCGAAGCCCAGGAACTTGAGCATGCCCAGGGTAACCGTGGGGTTGAAGCGCAGGCCGCCCTTGTAGGGGCCGATGGCAGAGTTGAACTGCACGCGGTAGCCGCGGTTCACCTGAACCTTGCCCTCGTCATCGATCCAGGGCACGCGGAAGATGATGACGCGCTCAGGCTCGACGAGGCGCTCGAGCAGGGCGGCATCCTCATACTCGGGGTGAGCGTCAAGGGCGGGCTGGATGGTCTCGAGGACCTCGGTGGCAGCCTGGATGAACTGCGGCTGCTCGGGATACCTCTCCTTGAGCTCGGCAAGAATACGCTCGGAATACGTCATGATGGCTCCTTTCGGTTGTCATGCCTCAAACTTCCGCGGAAAAGAATACCGCGCAACGACGGCACCGCAAGCACACGGACATCAACTGTGAACGAATTGAAATGTGGCGGTTACGCTGCCACCACGCGGCTGTTGCCTTCTCGCAATAGTTTCGAAACCAATGCACCAGGAGGGTCCGACCCTCGTGGCACGCCCTCTCCTGTCCCCAATGTCAACATCCGCAACTAAAAAAAGGGCCCCTTGGTGGGACCCTTCGTCGATTATGGAGCGGGTGACGGGAATCGCCGCGTTGCCTTCGGCAACGCTCTGCGGCTCCGCGGCTTCGCCGCTCCGCCCGGAAGTGCCCACAGGGCACTTCCGCCCTCGCGGGTTCGATTCCCGAGGAATCGACCTCACATGAAAAAAGGCCCCGTGGTGGGGCCTCTGTCTTTTATGGAGCGGGTGACGGGAATCGAACCCGCGTGGTCAGCTTGGAAGGCTGAAGTTCTGCCATTGAACTACACCCGCATGCAGGATGTAAGCATAGCAAACTTGACCCGATTTGCAAGACACGCCACTTGGATAACGCACGTCGTATGGCAAACAGACCCAGCTTGCAATACCATGAAAGACAAGATGCCAAGGAAAGGAGCCCCATGAGCATTGCGTTCTTCGACATCGACGGCACCCTTGCCATCGGCCGCGACATTCCCGCCTCTGCCGAGCAGGCCCTGACGCAGATGCGCGCCAACGGACATCTCGTGTTCATCTGCACCGGTCGCCCTCGCGCGTACGCCGAGAAGAACTTTGGCCAGTATGCCGACGGCTTTGTCTGCAACAACGGCCGCCTTGCCTTTATGGGCGAGCGCAACCTGCACGACCGTGCCCTGAGCAGGCAGGAAGTGGAGGACTTCGTTAAGACGCTTGACGAGGTTGGCTCTGGTTACGCCTTCTTGGAGGAATGGCACGCGTGGTATGGCGGAGACCCCACCTACGAGCACATCGCGGCCGGCGTGTGGGATGCCAGCATGTTCTCGGTGGGCGTAGACCCGGCAACGATCCACGCCTTCAACTTCGACATCTACTTTGCCGACGCCGCACATCGTCAGCGCATCGCGGATGCCTTGGGCGACGCTTGCTTGGTCAACCCCCATGGGCCCCACCCAAGTGCTGACGTAGCGGTGCTTGGTTGTGACAAGGGTGACGCCATCAGGAGCGTCGCTCAGGTACTGGGCGTTGGCCTTGATGACGTGTACGCCTTTGGTGACGGCGTCAACGACCAGCCCATGCTGCGCGTGGCGGGCCACGGCGTAGCGATGGGTAACGCCGTGGACGAGCTGAAGGAGATTGCCGAGTACGTCACCACCGACATCGACAAAGACGGCATCAAGAACGCACTTGAGCACTACGGCTTGATCTAACCATTGCGAGTGTTGACGTTAGAGGCTCGGTTTCTGTCAACATCCGCAAATGCAAAAACAGGTCAGACGCACTATCGCGTCTGACCTGTTGTTTTTACTGGTCGGGGCGACTGGATTCGAACCAGCGACCCTCTGCTCCCAAAGCAGATGCGCTACCAAGCTGCGCTACGCCCCGCTACCGAGGTATCAGTATACCTCACGTCTCGCCCTACAGGGCCGAAGAGTCCACACCCTCCACCGTGGCGAAGAACGTGCGCAGGGTGGCAGCAATCGCCTCGACACCCCCAAGCTCAGAGGACTCGATGTTGAGCGGCAAAATGGGATCATGCAGCGACATGCGCAGTAGGAACCAGCCGTTGACGGCGCCAGAGAAGTTGACGCGCACGCCTTCGTAGCTGGGCTTGACCACCGTCACGGCCACCGCGCCACCCGAAGCCTCGGCGGCTGCATCGCGGGCGGCGTCGCCAACCCATGCCTCGCACGCCTCCAGCACCTGAGCGCCTTTCGCGTGGAAGTCCTCATCGGTGATGTGCATGCGTACCTCGCGAGACTCCGCCGGCTCCTTAAGCCCGGCGACCAGCTCAGAGATGCCCCTGCCCTCACGCTTCAGGCGCGCCGCGGCGCACACGATAAGTGTTCCCAGGTAGGCACCGTCGTCCAGGGCATAGTTGTCTAGGAAGGCGGCATGGCCCGAGGTCTCAATGGCAAGCTGGCAGTCGACACCCTCGGCGTTGAGCTCGACCATCTTGTTGATGACGTTGCGATAGCCACGGCGATACCTCAGGTGATGCAGGCCAAGGTCCTCCTCGAGGAACTTGGTGAGCTCGTCACTGGTCACCGAGTCTGTAACAACCGTGGTGCCCGGATGGTTCTGGGCAACCAACGTCGCGGCAAGCGCCACGATGGCGTTGCGGTTGATCTCGCGCGCGTTCTCGTCCACCGCGGAGGAACGATCGACGTCCGTATCAAAGATGATGCCCAGGTCGGCGCCGGCAGCCTTGACTGCCTGCGTGATCGACTCCATTGCCTCGGCATTCTCGGGGTTGGGTACGTGGTTGGGGAAGTGCCCGTCAGGCTCGAGGAACTGGCTAGCGCTTACGTCTGCACCCAGCGGGGCCAGCACCTTGGTGGCGTAGAAGCCACCCGCGCCGTTGCCCGCGTCGACCACGATAGAGAGGCCAGCCAGCGGGTCGACCTCACCCAGCTGCTCGCAGATGAGCGAGCGCAGGTGAGCGGCATACAGGTCGATAAGGTCAAACTGCTGGGCCTCCGCCTTCTCTGCCACTGCAGAAAGCTCGGGCTCGCCCGCCTCAGCAAGCTCGGTGATCTCCACGATGTCAGAGCTCTCCACTCCCCCGTCAGCCGTGAAGAACTTGAGGCCGTTGCGGTTCCAGGGCAGATGGCTCGCCGTGACCATGACGGAGGCATCAGCAGAGACCTCATCAAACACGCAGCTCATGAACATGGCGGGGGTCGTAGCAATACCACAATCGATGACGGTGACCCCGTGTGCCAGCAGCTCGTCAGCCACTATGGCCACAATCGACGGGCCAGAAAGACGCGAGTCGCGACCAAGCGCAACAACCAGCTGGTCACAGGCCTTACCAGAGCGAGCGACGAGCCAGCGCAAGAACCCTTGGGTGAGGCTGCGGACAGCCTCGGACGTCAGGTTGACCTCCTCGCCCGGTACTCCCTCAAGCGCCACGCCGCGGATGTCGCTGCCATTGCGCAGCGCTGCCAAGCCCTTGCCAAGACCCATGTCATGCTCCTTATCAACTCTTACCAAGGCAAACGCACTGGCACACTGTCCCAGCTACGCCGCCTAACGCCGCCAATTACCTCATGCTCGCATCAGATTGTACTCCACACGCCGCCCACCCAAGCGCGCCCCAGCCTGCTCCATGCCTGTCCTATACTTTGAACGGGTCTGTGAAAGGAGCCTTTATGGCCACTCGTAATCTCGGTCATACGCTTGTCATTGCCAATCCCGTTGCCCACAGCGGCAAGGGCGCGCACGCGATTGAGCTGGTGAGAAGATTCTTTGAGGCGTACTCAAGCGCTACCAAGAGCTTCGATCTCGAGACCACGCGCTCTATGGGCGATGCCGTTGAGATTGCCGCCCAGGCGGGAGGAATGGACACGGTCATCGCGTTGGGCGGAGACGGCATCATCCACGAGGTGGTCAACGGCTTGATGGCCATCGACCAGCGCGACCGTCCTACGCTGGGCATCATTCCCATGGGAACGGGCAACGACTTCGCACGATCGATCGGCGAGACGTTCAACAACCCCGAGGCATCGCTTCGCCAGCTGCTCAACGGCGCTGTTCGAACCATAGACCTGGGGCTAGTAACCTCAGACCTCTGTCCCACGGGGCCACTGCCAGGAACACTGGGCACCTATTTCATGGAGACCCTCTCGTTTGGCATGGACGCCGCCATCGCCATCGATACCACCAAGCGCCGTGCGGCCGGAACGAGTACCGAAGGATCGGCGCTCTTCATGACCTCCACGCTCAAGATCGCCCTAGCTGGCGCAGCCGGGTATCCCTGCCACGTGACCATAGATGGGGATACGCTCGACCTGCACTCCGTCATGTTTGCCATTCAGAACGGACCCACCTACGGTGGCGGATTCCACATCTGTCCCGACGCTTCCCTCACCGACGGACTGCTCGACATCTGCTACAACACCTACCGGCCGAATCTACCCCATCTCATGGCGTTGCTGGTGCTGGCACGCTTTGGCAAGCACGTGCGCTCAAAGGCTGTCCGACTTCTTCAGTGCCGCACGGTGGCCATCGACTTTGGTCAGGCGACGCCGCCCTGCCAGGTCGACGGCGAGGAGCTCCTCGGGTCGCACTTCGAGGTGTCGGTGGCGCCTCAGGCGCTGAACGTCATCTTCCCCAGCTAGCAAGCCACAGCATGAGTGGACAAGGGGGGGCTACCCCTTGTCCACGCAAATGAAGCAAAAAGGAGCCCCTGTTGCCAGGGGCTCCTTCCGAGTCGGTAAACGCTTTGACTACTTGGCAGCAGCATGGAGAGCGGCGCGCACCTCGTTGGAGGTCTTGAGCTTCATGATCTTCTCGACCAGAGCGTCGGCCTCTTCCTTGGTCCACTGGGAGATGATGCGGCGGACGCGCAGGATAGACGGCGCGGACACGGAGAACTCGCCCAGGCCGAAGGAGATGAGCACGGGGATCAGCAGAGGATCGGCCGCGGCCTCGCCGCACATACCGACCATGATGCCCGCCTTGTTGCCTTCCTCGATGATGCGCTTGAGGGAGCGCAGGACGGCCGGCTGATACGGGTTGTACAGGTAGGCAACCTTGTCCTGGCCACGGTCGGCGCACATGGTGTAGCCGATGAGGTCGTTGGTGCCGATGGAGAAGAAGTCGCACTCAGCAGCGAGGTCGTCGGCGATGAGGGACGCAGCGGGCGTCTCGACCATGGTGCCGACCTCGATGTTGGGGTTGTAGTCGATGCC
>DJXA01000200.1:9329-12761 GCA_002449555.1 Atopobiaceae bacterium UBA7016
GCAGGTCACCAGCGGGACCATGATCTTGACGTCACCAAACGCGGAGGCACGCAGCAGGGCGCGGAGCTGGACCTTGTACTCCTCGGGGTTGTTGAGGCAGTAACGCACGGCGCGGTAGCCCAGGAAGGGGTTCTCCTCCTTGGGAAGGTCCATGTAGGGGATCTCCTTGTCGCCGCCCACGTCGAGCGTACGGATGATGACCGGCTGGTCCTTCATGCGCAGGGCGACCTTCTGGTACGCGGTGAACTGCTCCTCCTCGGAGGGAAGCTCGGTGGCATCCATGAACAGGAACTCAGAGCGGAACAGGCCAACGCCCTCGGCGTCATGCTCGGCAGCGCCGTTAGCGTCGTTGGGGTTACCGATGTTGGCGACGAGGAGCTTCTCGATGCCGTCAGCGGTGCGGGTGGGAACGCCACGGAAGGCCTCGAGGGCAGCCTTGTCCTCGGCCAGCTTCTTGGCGGCCTCGCGGTAGGTCTCGAGCTGGTCGACGGTCGGCTCGACGATGACCTGGCCCTTGCCGCCGTCGACGATGCACATGTCGCCGGACTTGATGATGCCGGTGATGCCCTCGACGGAGAGGACAGCCGGAATCTCAAGAGCGCGGCAGATGATGGCGGCGTGGGAGGTGCGGCCACCGGTCTCGGTGACGATAGCGGCGACGTTCTCCTTGTCGATGTCGGCGGTCATGGACGGCGTGAGCTCGGACACGACGACGATGGAGTTCTCGGGCAGCGAGGAGAGGTCAACGAGCTCCTGGCCCAGCAGGAAGGCAAGGAGGCCGGTGCGGACGTCGGCGATGTCGGCGGCGCGCTCGCGGAAGAGCTCGTCCTCCATGGCAGAGAACATGTCGTAGTACATGTCGTAGGCAGCCTTGACAGCCTGCTCGGCGCAGACGCCGGAGTCGATGTCGGCGACGACCTGCTCGATGATGCCGTCATCCTCGGCGAACTCAATGTGAGCGCCCATGATGCCAGCCTCGGCCACGAGGCCACGGGCCTGCATGGACTCAATCTGCTTGTTGGTCATCTCGATGAAGCGAGCGCGAGCATCCTCGTAGCGGGACTTCTCGGCGGCCGTATCCTCAACGGGCTTGGGGGTGAAGGTCAGATCGGGCTCGACCGCAACACGTGCGACACCAATGCCGATACCGTCAGAAGCGTTAACGCCTTCGTACATATGAATCCTCCTCTATCAAAAATGCTTACCACACGCTTCAAAAGGGCGTCGCACAAAGCGACGCCCCAAGGGAGCCAAACCTATGTAGGTTACTTGCCTGCCTCGCGCTCCTCGATGATCTTGTCGAGGCGCTCGACCACGCGGTCGATGGTGGCGCGCTTCGCGATGCCCTTGCTGGCGGCGGTAGCGGTGCCGCACGCAGAGGCGAAGCGAAGGGCGGTCTCGTAATCCACACCCGCGTCGGTCTTGGCGATGAAGCCAGCGACCATGGAGTCGCCCGCGCCCGTCGCGTTGACGAGCTTGATGCGCGCCGTCGGGCAGCAGTGGATCTCGCCGTACTCGTCATACAGCAGCGAGCCGTGGCCACCGCAGGAGACGATGACGTTGGCGGCGCCGCGCTCGTGCAGCTCCTTGGCGTAGGGGATGCACTCCTCGGGCGTCTCGGGGTTGGCGTTAAAGATGCGGCCAACCTCGTGGTTATTGGGCTTGATCATGAACGGGTGGGCCGAGAGCGACTCCATCAGCAGCGAGCCGGGGGCGTCGACCACGAAGCGGATGCCGCGGCCGGCCATGCGGCGCATGATGATGTCGTACATGTTCTCGGGCAGCGAGGACGGAATCGAGCCAGTCAGCACCAGGGTGTCACCAGGCTTAATGCCGTCGAGACGCTCGAGCAGCTCGTCGACCTTCTTCTCGGGAATCTTGGGGCCCATGCCATTAACGATGGTCATGACGATACCGTTGAGCTTCACATTAATGCGCGTAAAGCCCTTGTCGAGCTTCACGAAGCTGCAGGTAACGCCCTTCTCCTGAAGACGGCTGATGAGGTAATCACCAGTGAAGCCAGCAGCGATGCCGAAGGCAACGTTGGAGACTCCCAGCTCGTTCAGCAGCGTGGACACGTTAATGCCGTTTCCACCGCAGTGGATCTCCTCGCTTGAAGAACGATTGGTGAAACCCATGTCCAAGGTCAGGGGGTGCATGACGTAGTCAATTGCCGGGTTCAATGTCACGGTGTAAATCAACGTAGGCTCCTCTCAACCAACAGTGCTTCAGATTATGACGAAAGAAATCGAAGGGTTGCGCTAAAACGCGAACGGAGACGGCCAACGTACCCGGAATCTCGGCTATGTGGGCGTATTCGCGTGGTTACGATTCCGCAAACGGTAGGCATGGCGATTGGCGAGTAACCGACTGTCCATTTTGCTTTGTATACAATTGAATTTTGTGCTAACATCTACTTGCAAGGATACGCAAACGAAAGGAGCGCATATGTCTGAAACGATTTACGACTTCACGGTCAAGGCACAGGACGGCACCGACAAGAGCCTTTCCGATTACCGCGGCAAGGTGCTCTTGGTGGTCAACACGGCAACCGGCTGCGGCTTCACGCCTCAGTACGTGGGCCTGCAGGAGCTGTACGACAAGTACAAGGAGCAGGGCTTCGAGATTCTCGACTTCCCCTGCAACCAGTCTGGCAACCAGGCCCCCGGCTCTGACGACGAGATTCACGAGTTCTGCGTGGGCCGCTTCTCCATGACCTTCCCGCAGTTCTCCAAGATCGACGTGAACGGCGAGAACGAGGATCCCCTCTACACGTGGCTGAAGTCTCAGAAGGGCGGCATCGGCGGCAAGAAGATCAAGTGGAGCTTCACGAAGTTCCTCGTTGACCGCGAGGGTCATGTCGTCGCCCGCTTCACTCCCACCAAGGAGCCCAAGGACATCGACGCAAGCGTTGCCAAGCTGATATAATCAATCGGTCTGCATAAAGAAGTGAAGGAGCGTCCATGGCACGGGAAGAGCTGAAGCTCGAGAACCAGTTATGTTTTCCGCTATATACGTGCTCTCGTGCCATTACGCGTGCGTATGGGCCGCTTCTGGAGAAGGCCGACCTCACCTACACGCAGTACATCACCATGATGGCGCTGTGGGAGTATGGCCCGACAAGCGTCAAAGAGCTCGGCTGCAGGCTGCTGCTTGATTCCGGCACGCTGACTCCACTTCTGAAGAAGCTCGAGGCGCGCGGCCTCATTACGCGCGAGCGTGACCCCAAGGATGAGCGCAGGCTTGTGGTGTCGCTGACAGATGAGGGCAAGGCGCTGGAGGATGTCGTTGCCGATGTTCCCGCCCAGATGGCTTGCAACGTTTCGCTCTCCCCCGAGGAGGGCATGCAGCTCGGGGCCCTGTTGGGCAAGATCCTCATGAGCTTTACGGAGGACTCTGAGTAGCTTTTTCTTTCGCATGTTGAGACGCTGG
>DJXA01000200.1:12890-13502 GCA_002449555.1 Atopobiaceae bacterium UBA7016
AGGGGGTAGCCCCCAGCGTCTCAACTCTTAAAGGGGGTAGCCCCAACGTTTTATCGGGTTCGAACCCCGGCACTGGGTACGCACATGAAAAAACGCCTCCTAGTGGAGGCGTTTGGGAATTCGTGGTGGACCGGCAGGGGTTCGAACCCTGGACCTTGGGATTAAGAGTCCCCTGCTCTACCAGCTGAGCTACCGGTCCATATTCAGTTAATGGGGTGGGTACAGGGGCTCGAACCCTGGACCTCCTGAGCCACAGTCAGGCGCTCTGCCAACTGAGCTACACCCACCATGTTGGCCACTGCGTTGCGCAGCTAGTACATAATAGCCTAAACCTCCCCCGATGCAAGCGACTTTTTTAAAATTGGGGACGTTCTAAGAAGATGCAGGTCAGAAGGGGTGTTTTACAGCAGCCCGCCATACCAGGTCACCAACTGCTCTCCATAAAGCATGGTCAGCACGCACGCGAGGGCAATAGACGGACCAAAGGGAAACGGCTTGGCAGATCCCGTCTCACCGCCGGCCTTTCTGAAGAGCGGGCTTGAGATGATGCCCAGCACGCAAGCCACCAGCACCAGCAAGACGCACTGCGCCCAACCAACGTAGAAAGCCGCC
>DJXA01000200.1:13583-16253 GCA_002449555.1 Atopobiaceae bacterium UBA7016
CCACAAAGAGCTTCAGGTCTCCCCCGCCCATCGACTCTGCGCCAAGCAGCATGTCGCAGACCACCACGATGCCAGCCAGCGCTGCGCCGACGCCCATGGCACTCAGCAGGTAAAACCTCACGTCTAGCCAGCCCATCGCACCGGTGGCGCAGCACATCGCAAGGTAGACCAGGCGAATTCCCAGCGCGCACGCAACGCAAGCGTTGGGGATGCGATACGAGTCGATATCCGTCAAAGAGAGCGCCAACAGCACGGCCGAAAAGCTCCAAAGCTCGACGAGCTCAAGCCCAAGGCCATAGCGTTCCGCAAGCGCGGCAAAGGTCATCCCCAGCACAATCGCCGAGAGCGCCCAGCGCAGCCACCCACACCGTGCGCCACCTTCACGCACGGACAACGACCATCGGTTAACCGCCGCCCCCACAACCATGCCGAGGGCGCACGAAAGAGCCGTCGTCACGACTGCTTCCGACGCGCATAAGAGGGCAGATTATCCGTCACGTCGTCGCTCGTAGGAATCTTGTTAAAGACAGTGTGCATCAAAAGCTGTCGTAAACGCAGGCTGACGGGCGTGGCTCTCGTATTCCCATCGTCATCCCACTCGATCCCGCAAACCAAGAAGTCGCCGTAGATGGGAGTCATGCCCAGCATGCGGTTGAGCGGCTTTCCGGACGCCTTGCCCTCTGGGTCATGGATGACGCAAAAGCCCAGCAAGCGTACCGTCATCCACTCGTACTGATCGGTTCCCAGGACAGGCGTCAGCGCCTCGACGCTCGCGTCAACGTCTAGCTCCTCCGGACCGTTGCCCGGACGATACAACAGCATCCTCATGCAGAATCTCCCCAAACCAAGGAACGGCGCCTCATCGCGGCGTATGATGTCAGCAATCCAGATTATGCCCCTTTGGGCTTGCTCAAGAAAGGATGCAGTATGCCTGAGCTTCCCGCCAATACGCCCCAGAGCATCGTAGACGCCTTCAACGCCCCAACGGACGGGCTCGTCGAGCACGTCACGGCCGAGCATCCGCGTTGGGAGGGCAACATCTTCAAGGTGGCGCAGCTTGACGTCGACCAGCCTGATGGCACGCCAGGTGTGCGCGACATCGTCTGGCATCACGGTGGCGCTGGCGTCGCCGCCGTCCGCGACGGCAAGCTCTGCCTGGTGCGGCAGTGGCGCGTAGCGCTTGACCGCATGACGTTGGAGATTCCGGCCGGCAAGATTGACCCCGGCGAGGATCCCGCCATCTGTGCGGCGCGCGAACTTGCGGAGGAGACCGGACTGGTGGCGGAGCGGCTTGAGTACGTGGCGTCGTCTGCCGGCGCTCCCGGCTTTACCAACGAGCGGACGCGGGTCTTCCTCGCGCACGGGCTCTCGACGCACCCCGCGCATCCCGACCCAGACGAGTTCGTCGACGTGCTGTGGGTGCCCCTTCAGGACGTCATCGACGCGTCGCGCCTAGGCGTCATCATGGATGCAAAGACGATTATTGGCGCATATGCCGCGCTCGCCGCTGGGATGTAAGTGGCAAAGTTGGCATTTGCACAGTGTGGTATCCTTCTCACATGTTTGTACGTCCCCAAACGTAAGGAGATGGTCCTTAATGGCAGCACGTATCGGAGCACTTGAGGCAGGCGGCACCAAGATGGTTCTGGCGGTCGGCACCGCTGACGGCCACATCGAAGAGCAGGTCTCCATGCCCACGGTTGAGCCTGAGCGCGTGGTCCCCGAGATGGCTCAGTGGTTTGCTGACAAGAAGGTCGACGCCATCGGCATTGGTGCCTTCGGTCCCACGGTAGTCAACCCCAACAACCCCGACTTTGGCAAGATCTGCTTTACCCCCAAGCCCGGCTGGAGCTACTACGACTTCTTGGGCAACATGAAGGCCGGCTGCGACGTGCCCATGGGCTATGACACCGACGTGAACGTCGCGTGCCTCGGCGAGGCCACGTTTGGCTGCGCCAAGGGTCTTGACTCCGTCTGCTACTTCACCGTGGGCACCGGCATCGGCGCCGGCGTCATGGTGGGCGGCCAGCTGCTGCACGGCATGCTGCACCCCGAGGCGGGACACATCCTGCTGAACAAGCTCCCCTACGATCCGGGCAACAGCGTCTGCCCGAAGCACACCTGCTGCTTCGAGGGCCTTGCTTCTGGTCCCTCCATCGAGGCCCGCTGGGGCGCCAAGGCCATCGACCTCGCCGACCGCGACGAGGTTTGGGAGCTTGAGGCTGACTACATCGCCCAGGCTATCGAGATCTACGTTACCTGCTACTCGCCCGAGAAGGTCATCATCGGCGGCGGCGTCGCGCATCAGGAGCAGATCTTCCCGCTGATCCGCAAGAAGTTCCTCACCTACCTCAACGGCTACCTCTCCACCAAGGAGCTCGACGACATCGACAACTACATCGTGCCGAACAGCCTGAACGAGAAGCAGGGCATCCTCGGCTGCCTGGAGCTCGGTCGCCGCGCGCTTGAGGCATAAGTCGTCCGGAGTTGAGCTACGTAGTGCTACTATGTAACGGCACGCGCGCCAGTAGCTCAGCAGGATAGAGCACCGGACTTCTAATCCGATGGTCGGGGGTTCGAATCCCTCCTGGCGCACCAAAGAACAGTAAGGGCCTCGGCGACGGGGCCCTTTTCTTGTGAGGGCGCATCGCAGGGGATTCGAACCCGTGA
>DJXA01000141.1:0-8487 GCA_002449555.1 Atopobiaceae bacterium UBA7016
TGGGCCGTGTCTCAGTCCCAATCTGGCTGGTCGGTCTCTCAACCCAGCTACCCATAATCGCCTTGGTAGGCCGTTACCCCACCAACAAGCTAACAGGCCGCGGGCCCATCCCTCGCCGTAAGGGCTTTCCCGCCTCCCCCATGCGGGGGTGGCGGAGTATCCGGTATTACTCCCAGTTTCCCGAGGCTGTCCCGGAGCGAGGGGCAGGTTGCCCACGTGTTACTCAGCCGTTCGCCACTTTATACACACCCGGAGGTGCTTTAACCGTTCGACTTGCATGTGTTAGGCGCGCCGCCAGCGTTCATCCTGAGCCAGGATCGAACTCTCCATTCGAAATTCCACAGGCATTGCCTGTAAGATGTGAGTGTCGAGCAGTTCCCGTTCTTAAAATTCCCGCTGGAATCGGATTCTTCGAAATTGACGTGTTCGAAATAATCGCTTGCTGTCTTCGACGATCTTTCGATCGCAGTATCCGGTTTTCAAGGTCCCCCGCGGCCGCTCGGTCCGTGCCGTCGTTGCCGCGCGGGGATTAATAATAGGCACTTCCGCCCCGCGCGTGGGCGAGAATCCGGGACTCCACGGTTTGTACACATTTGGGCGTCAAGAGCCGCTAAACCACAGGTTGGCCGTACTCCTTGGCATAGCGAACGGCCTCGTCAAGCAGCTGTTGGCTCTCTTCGTGCGTGGCCGCCTCGGCATAGACGCGTGCGAGCGGCTTTGCACGCGAGACGCGCAGGAGCACCCACGCGCCGTCCTCAAACTCGAGCCTCGTACCATCGACATGGCTGACGGCGAAGGGCACACGTCCTGCAACCGATGCCGGATTGAGGCCGGGCAGAATATTGCGGAGCCGCTGGAGGGTTGCTCCGTCAAGCCTGAGATCCTTCTGAAAGTAATCCATGGGGCCAACGGCTTCCTGCAGGGACTCCACCAGCGAAGACAGGCTCCTACCCTTCTTTGCCATGAGCTCCATAACGAGCAGGCACGCATACAGGCCGTCACGCTCGTGGAGGTGCGAGGGAATGCAGACGCCACCGTATTCCTCGGTGGCAAGCATGACGTCGCCCTCTTTGACCTCTTCATAGATGCGCTCGAAACCCACGGGCACGACGGTTACCTCGCGGCTG
This sequence comes from Atopobiaceae bacterium UBA7016, assembly GCA_002449555.1. Taxonomy (GTDB): domain Bacteria; phylum Actinomycetota; class Coriobacteriia; order Coriobacteriales; family Atopobiaceae; genus UBA1367. The sequence continues at coordinate 1,128 of DJXA01000141.1, forward strand.
AAACGCTCGGCCTGCCGGCGCACGCGCATGGTGGTGGCCGTGGTTACCACCACGCGACCATCCATCCCGCGGTCCTCATAGAGATAGCGAACAAGCAGCGGCACCATGTTGTGGCGCGTCACCAGCCGGCCCTGCTCGTCAATAAGGGCTGCTCGGTCAGCGTCGCCATCCAGCACAATGCCGCAGTGCGCCTGCTTCTCTATTACCTGACGCTCGCACTTGTCCACCCAAGGCTCCGTGGGAACGGGATGAATGCCCACGAAATCGGGCGCGGGCACCGCGTGCAGGTACGACACCTCGCAGCCAAGGGCCTCCAAGAGCGGCCGCACCGCATCCATGGCGGCACCGTACATGGGGTCGGCCACCACCTTGAAGTGGGCCGCACGGATAGCCTCCACATCGAGGTCTGCGAGGATCCCTTCTATATAGGGAGTTACGAAGTCGGCGCGCATCACGGGGCCACGATCCTGGGTGGCCTCGTTGGGCATGAGACGGTTGACGCTGGCAAGGAAGCTCGAGGAAACGGCACCGCCGTCGGCGCCGCGCACCAAGACCCCGCCATACTCGCACGAACTCTCGGAGGCCGTGAGCATGAGGGCGCCGACGCAGGACTCGTCGTGCGCGGCACACCATGCAAGCGCGGGCGTGGGGCACGGCCTGTCCGAGATCTTGACGACAAGGCCGTACGAGGCGAGCACGCTGCCCGCAAGCTCCATGTAATGGTCGGCGCGATAACGGCCATCACGACCCACGAGAACCGTGGCTCCCGGATGCTCGTCTGCCCACAGAAGGCCCAGCGCATCAGCAATGCGAATGACGCTGTCGTCGTCAAATCCATTGTCGAAGCGCGCCTGCCATCCGTTTACGTCAAGATGGATAATGCGCATGAATCTGTCCTCGATATGATGCCTGGCGGCTCCTGCCGCTAAAGCGAGACGGGCCCCAAGGCCTCCTTAAAGGCGGCGAGCTGGCTCGGGTCGTTGAGCGCCATGCGTGCGTTGGTTGCCGCCCAGGCAGCCGGCGTACCCGTATCACAGCCCTCGAGCGGGTCGACGACTACGGCGTACATCTCCTCCTCGGCAAGCAGGCGCTCCATGGCGTCAGTGAGCTGAATCTCGCCGCCAGCGCCAGCGCCCTGGGTCTCAAGAAGCTCCATGATGCGCGGAGTGAGCAGGTAGCGGCCGACGATGAACAGGTGCGACGGCGCGTCCTCGGGCGCGGGCTTCTCGACCAGACCCGTCACCTTCCACACGGCGCCTTCCTCCTCGCCGGTAGCCTCGACGCCAGGAAGGGAGCCCACGCACTCGCCGGCGATGATGCCGTAGCGGCTGACCTGGTCTGCGGGCACCGGCGCCACCGCGATAACCGAGCAGTTGCCGTGCTCGGCAGACACCTTGGCCATGTTGACGCACATCTGGCGATCGGGCACGAAGTAGTCGCCCAGCAGCACGAAGAACGGCTCTCCCTTGACGGCCTCCGCAGCGCACAGCACCGCATGGCCCAGGCCCTTGGGGTCATCCTGGTAGGCAAAGGTCACCGGCATAGCAGCGGCCGCATGTACGGCGTCGGCCTCCTTGGCCTTGCCGCGCGAGCGCAGCATGTCCTCAAACTCCTGGTCAACGCCAAAGTAGGCCTCGATCTGCGGCTTCTCGTGCGAGTTGACGATGACGACCTCGTCGACGCCCTCGGGCTCGAGCGCCTCCTCGACCACGTACTGGATGACCGGCTTGTTGAGCACCGGGAGCAGCTCCTTGGGAGTAGCCTTGGTAGCAGGCAGAAAACGGGTGCCGAGGCCGGCGGCAGGGATAACTGATTTCATTGTTGATACCTCTTCACGCAGTTGGTGTTGATCATTGCAGCATTGACAAAGCGCCTAGCCCTCTACCGAGACTCCGCGCTCTTCAAGATAGCGATAGAGCTTGTCCATGGTGTCAGCAGAAAGGTTGTGCTCCATGAGGCACGCCTCGTCGTCGGCCGTCTTGGGCTCGACGCCCAGCTCCACCATCAGGAACTGGCGCAGCGCACGATGGCGGCGCCAGACGTCGCGCGCATAGGCGGTGCCGGCGTCGGTGAGCGTCACGCGACCGTAGCGCGCCTGCTCGACCATGCCGCTTTCCTTGAGGTAGCTCAGCGCTTTGCTGACACTCGCCTTGCTGACGCCGAGGTCTTCCGCCACGTCCACCGAACGGACGCCCAGCTCGGCGCTCCCCTGACCTTCTTCCATAAGGCGGTAGATGGACTCGATGTAGTCCTCCCCCGCCATGGTGAGGCTACCCTCGCCGTGTGACTCAGTACGAGGCATGGCCCCTCCTCCCTATAGTGACTGCTTGCATGCACAAGGCATGTCAAGCGGTTGTACCCAATATCATCGCGAGATTACGTTGGGCAACCACGAGGGGAGCTAAGTTTTCGGGGGACGGAGGAATGCGGATGATAATGCCTTACGACGTATTGGCCGTCCGCCTAGTCAAGGTCAGGCATGTCGACGCGCTCGACGTGAGCGCCCAAGGCGAGAAGCTTCTCGACGAAGTGCTCGTAGCCGCGGTCGATGTGGTAGATGTCCGAGACCGTCGTCTCGCCGTCTGCCACGAGGCCCGCCATCACCAGCGCGGCACCGCCGCGCAGGTCGGGAGCCTTCACCTGGGCGCCGCTGAAGCGCTCGACGCCGTGCACGATGGCATGATGGCCCTCGATGACGATGTCGGCGCCCATGCGCGAGAGCTCGCTCGCAAACATGAAGCGGTTCTCGAAAACGTTCTCAGTCACGATGCAGCTGCCCTGCGCAAGTGCCAGCGCGCACATGGTCTGGGCCTGCATATCGGTGGGAAAGCCCGGGAACGGCAGCGTCTGGATGTCAACGGGCTTGAGGGCCGAGGTGCGGCTGACCGTGCACTGCATGTCGCCGCGCTCGATGTTAAGGCCCATGAGCTCGTACTTCTTGAGGACGAGCCCCAAGTGGGCAGGGTTGAAGCCCTTGATGGTGACGGGGCCGCCGCAGATGCCGGCCATGGCGATGAAGGTGCCCGCCTCGATGCGGTCGCCCACCACGCGATGCTCGACGGGATAGAGCGCGTCGACGCCCTCGACCTCGATCACGGGAGAACCGGCGCCGTGAACCTTGGCGCCCATCTCGTTGAGCATGTTGGCGAGGTCGACGATCTCGGGCTCTCGCGCGGCGTTGTCGATGGTGGTGACGCCCTTGGCGCGCACGGCGGCCATCATGAGGTTCTCGGTGGCACCGACGCTGGCGAAGTCCAGCGTGACGTTGGTGCCCGTGAGGCCCGTCGGAGTCGTGGCGCAGATGTCGCCGTGGGACATGTCAAACTGCACGCCAAGCGACTGGAGGCCCAGGAGGTGCATGTCGATTTTGCGCGCGCCGATGTTGCAGCCTCCCGGCATGGCGACCGTGGCCTTGCCGAAGCGTCCGATGAGGGGGCCGAGCACCGCGGTTGACGCGCGCATCTGCGCGACGAGGTGGTACGGGGTCTCCCAGCGGTCCACCGCGGAGGTGTCGATGACGAGGGTGTGCTCGTCGACGACCTCGATCTTGGCACCGAGCTCCTTGAGCACCTTGCCCATGACGTGCACGTCGGCGATGTTGGGGACGTTGGTCAGCGTGGAGACGCCGGGGGCGAGAATGGTTGCCGCCATGAGCTTGAGCGCGGAGTTCTTTGCGCCCTCAACCGTGACCTCACCAGTGATGGGGTAGCCACCCTCGACTCGAATAACTTCCACGGGACCTCCGAAATGACGCGTGATTGGCTGGATGATTATAGCAACAAGCTCTGAAGGGGGCGTGAGCGCGTCAGCCGAGCCGCCACGAGGGTGGCTCGGCTGACGTTGGCAACGCTGGACGCTAGTACTCGCCGTACTGAAGCAGCAGGTCGCACCAGGCGATCTTGGTATCGTAATAGGCGGCTCGGTGCAGCTCGTCCTCGGGGAGGGTGTCCCTGCGCTCGGCTGCCTGGCTGCGCGTCAGCTTCACCACGGACGGGTCCACGTCGTCTGTGCGCCGCGCGTGGTCGGCAAGGACGATCATCTCGTCGTTGCTGACCTCGACATAGCCGCCCATGACGATAATCCTCTTCGTCTCGCCGCCGTCCGCGTCAAAGTGGACGCGCATGACGCCCGAGCCCAGCGCCACGATCTCTGGCGCATGCAACGGCCAGATGCCCAGCTCGCCACGCACGGTTGGGAGGATGACGTGATGCACCTCCCCCTCCCAGACCAGCCGATCCGGGCGGACGATGGATAGGTGGATGGACGCCATCGCACTACCTCTTAGATGCCGCGCTCGCGACGCGATTGCGCACGTCGTCGATGGTTCCGGCGTAACGGAATGCCTGCTCGGGCAGGTCATCCGCCTCACCGTCAACGATAGCGGCGAAGGAGCGGACCGTGTCCTCGATGTGCACGTAGACACCCGGGTTTCCGGTGAACTTCTCCGCGACGTGGAAGCTCTGCGAGAGGAACTGCTGGCACTTGCGGGCGCGCGAGACGGTCAGGCGCTGCTCCTCGGAGAGCTCGTCCATGCCAAGGATGGCGATGATGTCCTGCAGGTCCTGATACTGCTGCAGCACCTCCTTGACCTTCATGGCCACGCGGTAGTGCTCCTTGCCCACCACATCGGGACTGAGCGCGTCGGAGCTGGACGCCAAGGGGTCGATGGCGGGGTACAGGCCGAGGTCAGACACCGCACGAGAGAGGACCGTCGTGGCATCCAGATGGGTGAAGGTGGTCGCAGGGGCCGGGTCGGTCAGGTCGTCTGCGGGGACGTAGACGGCCTGGACGGAGGTGATGGAGCCCTCCTTGGTGGAGGTGATGCGCTCCTGCAGGTCGCCCATCTCGGTGGCCAGCGTGGGCTGGTAGCCCACGGCGGAGGGCATGCGGCCCAGAAGCGCCGACACCTCAGAGCCCGCCTGAGAGAAGCGGAAGATGTTGTCGATGAAGAGCAGCACGTCCTGGCCCTGGTCACGGAAGTACTCGGCCGTGGTCAGACCCGCGAGGCCCACGCGCAGACGCGCTCCAGGCGGCTCGTTCATCTGGCCGTATACCAGGCACGTCTTCTCGATGACGCCAGACTCGGTCATCTCCAGGTAGAGGTCGGTACCCTCGCGCGTGCGCTCGCCGACGCCCGTGAAGACCGAGGTGCCGCCGTGCTCCTGCGCAAGGTTGTTGATGAGCTCCTGGATAAGAACCGTCTTGCCCACGCCGGCACCGCCAAAGAGGCCCGTCTTTCCGCCGCGCACATAGGGCTCGAGCAGGTCGATGGCCTTGATGCCGGTCTCGAAGATCTCGGTCTGGGTGGTGAGCTCGTCAAAGCGCGGGGCGGGACGGTGGATGGGCCGGTACTCGACGTTGATGGGCATGGCGCCGCCGTCGACCGGCAGGCCGTGCACGTTCCAGACACGTCCCAGCGTGCCCTGGCCGACCGGCATCATCATGGGCGTGCCAGTGTCATGGGCCTTCAGGCCGCGCACGAGGCCGTCCGTGGAGCTCATGGCCACGCAGCGCACCACGTTGTCGTGCAGCTGGCTCTCGACCTCAAGGGTGACGTGCACCGGCCCAGCCGGCGTGTCCCCCTCCACGATGAGGGCATTATGGATGTCGGGAACGACGCGGTCGAAGCGCACGTCAACGATGGAGCCCACGATGCGAATCACCGTTCCGACACCAACGCTGCGGTAACGAAGGCGGCTCAGGGCCTCCCCCGTCATCGTGGTGTGGGTGTGGCCGGTCTCGGTCAAATTGGTCTCGGACATTATTGGTCCTCCTCCAGTGCGGACGCGCCGCCGATGATTTCGTTCAGCTCGGTGGTAATCGAGCCTTGGCGGACGCGGTTGTAGGTTCGCGACAGGTTGGTGATGACCTCCTGCGCATTGTCAGTCGCGCTTTGCATGGCCTGGCGGCGCGCGGCGTGCTCAGAGGCCGCGGAGTCGAGCAGCGCATGGTAGACCACCGTGCGCACGTATGCCGGGATGAGGTAGCCCAGCACCTCCTTGGCAGACGGATCGAAGCGGTACATGGTGTCCTGCACGCGCCCAATCTGGAAGGTGCCCTCCTCGCCCTGCCGCGGGCTGTTGGGCAACCGCAGGTCGTCGGTAGTGACGGGCAGCAGCTGCTCGTGGACCTCGACCTGCTCGACTCGACCGATCGCGTGGTGATAGCTGATGACCACGCGATCGAAGGACTCCGCGACGTAGCCGTCCATCACGTAGCTGGCGATGCGGTCGGCCTCGTCCATGGTAGGCTCGGAGGACATTCCCTCGAAGTACAGGTCGGGCGTGTACCCCCGAGACTTGAAGAACTCAACCACCTTGCGACCACAGCAGATGACGCTGACCTTCACGCCCTGTTCCTCAAGGGCGGTGATCTGCCCAAAGACCGAGCGACAGAGCGTCACGTTGAAGCCGCCGGCAAGCCCGCGGTCGGACGCGATGATGACGAAGAGCACGCTCTTCTCTGCATCGTGGGTCTGCAGCAGCGGCTGGTCCCCCATCGACGCGGAGGAGGACACGTGGGCGAGCATGTGCGCAATCGCATTCTTGTACGGCTCGGCCTCCTCGGCCCGCTCGAGCGCGGTGCGGATCTTCGCGGTGGAGACCATCTCCATCGTTCGCGTGATCTGCATCGTCGCCTTAACCGACTGCATGCGCCTCAATATGTCGCGTTGGTTGGCCATTCGGTGATGTCCTTGCTAACCCTAACCCACTCGCTTGGGGTCGGTCGCGTCCGCAACGGTAGAGGCACTGCCCTCCACCACGGACGACTTGATCTTGTCCTTGGATTGCTGCGGATGCGCGGCGGCAGACGCCAGGGCCGAGGCATCGATGTCCTCGGGACGATCGGCATAGAGGAACGCGCCGAGGGTCCACTCGATGGTGGAGCGCAGCTCTTCCTCCGTCTTGCCCGCGATCTTGCCCGCGCGGATGCCGTCGCGGAGCTGCAGGTGGCCTGCCATCTCCTTGACCAGCGCGGCCCTGAACGGCAGGACCTGCTCGATGGTGAGCTGGTCCAGGTAGCCCTCCTTGCCGGCGTAGAGCACCGCGGCCTGGTCCACCACGTCGAGCGCGGAGAAGCGGCTCTGCTTGAGCACCTCGGTCATGCGGGCACCGTGCGTCAGCTGGTACTGCGTCGCGTCGTCCAGGTCCGAGCCGAACTGGGCGAAGGCCTGCATCTCGCGATAGCTCGCGAGGTCGAGGCGCAGCGTGCCGGCAACCTGCTTCATGGCGGGAAGCTGAGCGGCACCGCCCACGCGGCTCACGGAGATGCCCACGTCGACGGCGGGGCGCTGACCCTGGTAGAAGAGGTTGGACTGCAGGTAGATCTGCCCGTCGGTGATCGAAATCACGTTGGTGGG
>DJXA01000141.1:8573-15170 GCA_002449555.1 Atopobiaceae bacterium UBA7016
ATGTACGCCGAGACGTCGCCCTCCTGGGTCTCGATGATCGGCAGGGCCGTGAGGGACCCGCCGCCGTTCGCGTCAGAGAGCTTGCAGGCGCGCTCGAGCAGACGGCTGTGCAGGTAGAAGATGTCACCCGGGTAGGCCTCGCGTCCAGGCGGACGGTGCAGCGTAAGCGACATCTGACGGTACGCCACGGCGTGCTTGGAGAGGTCATCGTAGACCACCAGCACGTGCCCGCCAGGGTGCTGTGCGTCGGCGGGGTTGCCCTCTGCGTCGTTGTACATGAAGTACTCGCCGATAGCCGCGCCGGCCATCGGGGCGATGTACTGCATAGGTGCGGAGTCGGCCGCAGTGGCGCTGACGATGATGGTCTTGTCGAGGACCCCGTGGTCCTCGAGCGTCTTGCGGATGCTCGCGACCGTAGAAGCCTTCTGGCCGATGGCGACGTAGATGCAGATCATGTCGGTGTCGGCCTGGTTGATGATGGCGTCAACGGCAATGGCGGTCTTTCCCGTCTTGCGGTCTCCGATGATGAGCTCGCGCTGGCCACGCCCGATGGGGACCATGGCGTCGATCGCCAGGATGCCCGTCTGCACCGGCTCGCACACCGGCTGGCGCTCCATGATGCCAGGAGCCTTGAACTCGATGGGGCGACGATGCTTGGTGACCAGCGGCCCCTTGCCGTCGATTGCCTCGCCCAGGGGGTTCACCACGCGGCCAAGCATGGCGTGGCCCACGGGAATGTCCATGATGCGGCCCGTGGTGCGGCACAGGTCGCCCTCCTTGATGGCGCCAACGTCGCCAAAGAGCACGGCGGACACGCTGTCCTCGTCAAGGTTTTGGGCCAAGCCGTAGACGTCGCTCTCAGATGACGAGCTGCTGAAGCGCAGCATCTCTCCGGACATGGCGTCCTTCAGGCCCGGGATGCGGGCGATGCCGTCGCCGACCTCGGAAACGATAGAGGTCTCTCCGTGCTCCACAACCCGGCCGACCTTCGCGAGGCTGCTCTCAAGGCCCGCGAGGATGGAGCTCGCGTCGATCGCGTCAGACATCATGCACCTCCCTGCGAACGCTTGCGCACCAGCTCGCGGTGTATCGCGGTCAGCTGAGCGCTCACGCTGGCGTCAAAGCGCTTGCCCTGCCCCTCGAGGACGATGCCGCCCATGATGGAAGGGTCGACACGCTCCACAAGATAGACGGGCGCGCGGAAGAGCGCCTCGGCCGTGGACTTTGCCTTGACGCGCAGCAGCTCATCCATGGGAATAGCGGTGGTTGCGGTCACGGTGACGGTAGGGTCGTTCTCGTCGATGAGGCTTTGCAGCCGCTCCTGGGCGATGCGCATCTCGTTCATGAGCTTGCGGGCATACGCGGCGGTATCCTCGTGGGCATAGCGCTTGACGGTCTCATCTTCCGTGATGTTCGCGCCATCCACGTTAGGCATCCTGTGCCTCCATCTCTTCCAGATAGCGAGACGCAAGCTTGAGGTGCTCCTCGTCCGTCAGCTCGGAGCCGATGATCTTGCCGGCAATCTCCACAGAGAGGTCCGCCACAGAGCGAGAGAGGTCCTCAAGGGTGTGGGCGCGCTCGGCCTCCACGGCCTTGTGGCCCTTGTCGATGATGTCGGCCGCCTGGACATGCGCCTCATAGATGATGCGGGCGCGCTCCTGCTCCGCCTCGTGCTTGGCATGCGCGACGATCTCTGCCGCCTGGGCATGCGCGGCGGCGAGCTGCTCGTCGCACTGCTTCGAGGTCTCGGCAAGCTTCTCCTTCGCCTGCTCGGCAGCTTCCATCTGCCCAGTCAGGGCCTTCTCGCGGTCGTCCATCATCTTGACCACCGAGGGCCACACCATCTTGGCAAGGATGATGTACACGACGAGGAAGGCGATGCATGCGGGAATGAGCTCGGCAAGCGTGGGAACGAGCAGCTGGATGCCGCTGCGCTCCTCCTCTGCCAGAGCCGCCGTCGGTGCCATGGCCATGATGGCGAGTGCCGATACGCCGATACGCGCCATCGTATGGATGTGTTTCTCCATTGCTGTGATTCCTTTCGGCCGTATGGCACGCTTGCTACATGATGGCGACGACGAAGCCAATCAGGCAAAGGGCCTCAATAAAGGCCGAGGCCAGAATAAAGACGGTGAACAGGTTGCCCTTGACCTCAGGCTGGCGCGCCATGTTGGTGGCCGCAGAATAGGCGGCGAAGCTGATGCCGAGTGCCGCGCCGACGACGCAGATGGCGTAACCAAAGATGTTGCTCACTGTTCCTCCTTTGTTGTTCGCCAGACTGCCCGGCGAGTTTCAAACAGGTTTGCACATGCGGGTCGCGCCCGCGAGATGCCGAATAGGGTTGTTGCGGGCTTAGTGGCCCTCGGACTCGGCCAACTGCACGTAGACGGCCGAAAGCAGCGTGAAGACATACGCCTGGATGAAGCAGACGAGCAGCTCCACCGCATAGATGATGAGCAGAAGCACCAGCCACAGGATGGACATGGCGCCCGTCATCATGTTCGAGATGGTGAAGGCCTGCAGGGCAGGCGTCACGAAGATCGAAATCATGAGCGCAAAGACACCCATGACGACATGGCCGGCGAACATGTTGCAGAAGAGGCGCACCGCCAGCGTGATCAGGCGCAGGAAGGTAGAGAAGAGCTCGATGAACCACACGAGCACAGCGATGGGCTTCATGACGCCGGCGGGCGCGAGGCTCTTGATGTAGCCGATGACGCCCTTCTTCTTCATGCCCACATAGATGAAGTAGACAAAGCTCGCCAGCGCGATGGCGCCGGTGATGCCCGTCGAGCCGGTGCCCGCCTTCCATGTGGGGAGCATGCCGATGTAGTTGCCGAACAGCACCACGAAGAAGATGGTGGCCAGGAAGGGGAAGTGCTCCTTCCAGGTGTCGCCGAGCACGCCCTTGCAGATGTCGTTGGCGATGAACTCCATGCCATAGTCAACCGCGTTGGCAACGGTGCCGTGCGGGACGAGCCTGCCCTCGATGTTGCGCTTATAGGCAAGAAGAATCGCGACCATGATAAGCATGGCAAGGGAGAACCAGCACACATAAACGGTAAGGCCAACGGTGGTGTTACCGTAGACCGCGGCAGGATAGAAGCTGCCTACCAGCTCACCCATGGAGTCGGAGACCTGCTGAAACGCTTCGCCCACGAGACCAACCTTCCCTTCAACGTCAAGGCGGGACCAAGGGCCCGTCCGGCCATGTGCTGAGCTGGAGCCTCTACGGCGGCAGTTCCGCGCATCAATACGCTCGTGCATGGCATTGTACCCATTGGCTGACGTTGTGTCACGAGCATGTCACAACTCCACGGTGGTGACAAAATGCGGTGACGCGAGCCCATCACCAGCGCGCTGGGACTACTCCCGGGATGAGCTCAAGCAGGCGCGGGCGGCGGCCAGGGCGTTGGCGGCCAGCGCGGCGATGTCGCTGGCTGACGCCCCGTCTACGTGGAGGCCCACCGTCACCGAGACCGCCTGCCCCGTCGCGAGGCAGAGCTCGCGGGCGATGGCCGCGGCGGCCTCGACGTCCTTGTGCCCGGGCACCGTGGCCGTCCACAGGTCCACGCGCGAGAGCCGCTCCCCGTGGAGCTCTGGCCCGGGGCTTGCAAGCGCCTGGCCACCCACATGGGGCAGCTCTCCCCCATAGACGAACGCCGTCAGGCCGTTGCCGTCAGTCTCGGTCAGCTGGCAGGTGACCGCAAGGCGTCCCTCGCCCGCCGTCGCGCACAGCGTCCTCACGGCTATCCCTCCCACGGGCGGAAGAGCTCGTAGTCGATCCCAAACTGCATGAGCACCTTGCCGACCACATGCTCTACCTGCTCGTCGGTGGTCTCGGCTCCGTTATAGAAGGTAAGCATGGGCGGACAGATCACGTAGCCGTCGTCGGCCGCGCGCAGGAGGTTGCGCAGGTGGGCTTGGTTGAGCGGCATCTCTCGCGGGACCAGCACCACCTTGCGACCCTCCTTGCGGCATACGTCAGCGGCGCGCACCAGAAGGTCGTCGTCATAGGCGTTGACGATGGCGGAGAGACTCTTCATGGAGCACGGCGCCACGATCATGCCGTCGGTGCGGAAGGACCCGCTGGAGATGCAGGCCGCGAGGTTGCGGTTGTCGTGCACAACGTCTGCCAAGGCCTCTACCTGCGCCAACGTCTCTTTGCATTCAAGCGGCAGAATGGCCTTGGCGCCGTCGGTCATCACCAGATGCGTCTCGATGTCGCCGTGCGTACGCAGGGCCCGCAACACCGCGATGCCCAGTTGCACGCCCGACGCCCCAGAAATGCCCACGATAATCCTCATGCGGACTCCCTCACCTACCGAGGAACCACGAAGGACAGTCCTTCGTGGTTCGCGGTCCCTACAGCACGCTCTCCCACTTGTCCTGGTCGATATCCATGAACGGCGCCCGGTGGAAATGGTCCTTCAGGTGGAAGGGCACCGTACAGTCCCAGATGGTCTTGCAGGAGATGCCCACGTCAGAGATGCTGGGGGCGTACGCGGGGCTGGAGCTGGGGTCCAGCGGATGACAGCGAACGCCGGGGATGGTGACGATGTCGCGGTCTCCCTGGAAGCGTGTGTTCATGGCCCAAAGAACGTCGTCGGTGTCGAAGATGTCCACGTCCTCGTCAACCAAAATCACGTGCTTGAGCTCGGGGAACGCGGAGAAGGCCAGGAGCGCCGCCTGCCGCTGCTTGCCCTCGTCGGTGTGCACCGCCTTCTTGCATTGCAGGATGGCGAGGTACTTGCCGCCGCCCGAGCGATGCGCGTAGCAGTTGACCACCTTGCCGGGCAACACCTTCTCGATCATGCCCAGGATGGAGGCCTCGGTGGGGATGCCCGCCATGTTGACGTGCTCCTCCGAGGGGCCGATGCAGGTCTGCATGATGGGGTCGTGCCGATGCGTCACGGCCTTCACCTTCAGGAGCCAGCACTCGTGGCTCGCGAGACCGTTGTAGCCGGGGAACTCGGGCATGGCGAAGCCCGTGTGGGAGTTCTGGTCCTCGACCACGTGGTTGCTTCCGGGCAGGATCTCGCCCTCGATGACGTACTCGGCGTTGGCGATGGCACGCTCGTTCACGCTCACGCAGCGCACAAGCTCCACGGGGCTCTTGCGGATGGCGCCGGCGACGCAGAGCTCGTCATAGCCCAGAGGCGTGGTGGGCGGCTCGAAGCAGGCGCCGATCTCGATGGCCGGGTCAACGCCAATGGAGACCGAGATGGGAAGCGGCTGGCCAAGCTCGGTGGCGCGCTCGGCCATGGCGCCAATGTGCCGCGAGCCCGGCTGCAGGAAGATGGAGAGCTCGTCCTTTGACTGGATGCACATGCGGTGGATGGTGACGTCCGAGATGCCCGTGTCGGGATGCGTGGCGTAGCACATACCCAACGTGATGTAGGGGCCTGCGTCCACCGGCGTGTTGGTTGGCGCCGGGATGAGCTTGAAGAGGTCGAAGTCTGGGTCACTCGCCAGGTGCACTACCTCTTGCGCAGGCACGGGGCCGTCCACCACCACAGGCGGGATGGGGTTGGTCACGCTCTCCATGAGCAAGCGCCCGAGGCCCTCCTTCTTGCAGCCCAGCAGGTGCGCGACGCGCTCGCGGCTCGCCAGCACGCCGATGGCCACGCGCGCGCCAGGATGGCCCTTCACGTTATTGAAGACCATGGCGGGGCCGTCCACGTGCGTGGGGCGCGCCACCGTTCCGCCTGCCCCCACATGGCGATACACACCCGAGAGCTCGGCCGCGGGGTCCACCTCCACGCCGGTCTCGATGAGCTGTCCGGGTTGGGTGCGCAGGTAGTCAAGCGCGCTGCGCAGATCAGTAATCTCGGGCATGGAGGTGCCTCCTTACGAGAGTTTGATTTGTCTTGTCACCTTCTGCAACAGGGGTTCGGAACCCGGGGTTGCACGCTACTTGCAAAGTCCGTCAATCCAGGCGAAGAGCTCGGGCAGGTCATAGTCGCCGCTGTGGGGCAGACCCCACGGCAGGGCGAAGTCAACGTCAAAGCCGCGATTTGCCAGCAGCGTGGCCAGGATGACGGGAATGGCCAGCGACGTGTCGCGGTCAAAGGAGCCGTGACGGATGCGCCAATGCTGCGCAGCATCGCGGTTGCCTTCCAAGATGTGCGTCACGGGGTTCATGAGCCTGACCATCGCGGCGTCGGCCATCTCGGCACCCGGTGCCGTGTTGTGCTCGAAGGAGAATGGCGAGAAGTGTCGGCCGTCCACGTGCTCGTCGCCAAACTCCTCGTTCTCCGGGCTGCCCAGGTCGAGCGCGTCAAAGGCGGGCGTGGACTTCATGCGGGTGATCTTGCCCACGAAGGCCTCCCAGTCGATGTCGATGACCCTTCCGTCAACGATCCGCAGATAGTCCTGTGCGTCGATCTGGCTGCCGTCCACCTCGAGCCATCCGCGGTTACGCTCGTTGTCATGCGTGTCGAGCTCGCGCTGCGCCGAGGCGACGACCCAGGTCTTGACCCAGTCGGCAAAGCTTCCCGTGCCGTCTGCGTCAAGCGTCAGCGGGTTGCCCTCCTCGTCGTGCAGGCCAAGCCCATTCACGTAGGCCGGGAAGAGCGCCTTCAGGAGCGGCGAGAG
>DJXA01000141.1:15369-19235 GCA_002449555.1 Atopobiaceae bacterium UBA7016
GCCGCGTCGGCGTTCTCGAGGTTGTGGATGGGACAGTAGCAGCTGGCCGCAAACACGTCGTCACGCTCGTCCGCAGCGCCAATGGCATGCAGGTAGGGCTCGTAATCGGCCACGTTTCCAGTGGCGCCAGCCAGCGCGGAGAGGGCACCGCCCGCACTCGTGCCGTTGGTCACGATGCGCTTGACGTTGCCGGGAACCACATCGGCGTTGTGGCGCAGCCAGCGGATCGCTGCCTTGTAGTCGACGATGAACGCCGGCGCACGGCCCACCTTGCGGCCCGTCGCCTCGCTTACCTTGCCGCCCACGCTGCCCTCGAAGAACTCCGCGGTCACCTTGCCGCTCGTGCGGCCGCGCACGCCGGCGCTCGCCACCACATAGCCATGCTCGAGCGCGCAGAAGATGGAGTTGGGGCCGCTGCCGTGCGGGTCGAGGCGCGGCTCGTCGGCGGGGCCCGGCATATAGCCGCCCACCGTGTTGGGCATGAAGATGGGCACCTCGCCAAGCGGCAGGCCCAGAGGCTGCTCGCCCTCGTAGTAGGCCGCGGGCACAAACAGGTTGAACCTCTGGATGGGATCGAGCGGCTTTGCGCAGTACGACAGACCCTCCCACGCGCGGTAGCGGATGGTGCGCTCCCCTATCGTGCAGGTCTTCTCCTCGTAGTTTGCCAGCTCAAAGCGCAGTTCCTCATCCATGGGGCCACCTTCCGTCCCGTTCCTAATCCATCAACTATCTTCTCATTTCACAACTTGTCGCCACGCCGCTCTATTCGGCAGGCGCACCTAAAGTGCGGGGCAGACCAAGGGAGGAGGAGAGGCGTCTGGTCTGCCCCGCAAAGGCCAGGGAGTGTCGCCTCTCCCCTTACCTCCTAGTTGCCGCTTGGCCCACCAGGGCCACCTGCCTCGCCACTTGCGGCCGCAGCCTCGGCCGCCGTGACCACGGCGTCATACAGGGTGTTAGAGCCATCGCCAGCAGCGAAGCCGTGATAGGCGTCCACATAGGGCAGGCCCTCGGGCTTGGGCGAGTAGTCCTGCAGCCAGCCGGACTGGAAGCGCTTGGTGTAGCCCCAGTAGGTCTGCTGCGACGGGTAGGCGTTGTAGCCAGGCAGGAGATGACCCGCCACGTCGGCCGACGCTGAGACGTTCACCGTCATGGCGTGCGTCTCGCCGTCAACGTCCACGTCCACCGTCATGGGCTCGAAGTTGGTGCCCATGCTGTATGAGTGGCCGCCGCCCACACCGATGTTGTAATGCTCAAGGATGCCGTACTCGTCGGCGTCCTCGCTCTCGATGCTGAGCGTGACGAACGTCAGGTCTGGCTTGGTGACCATGCCGCCCGCACGGAAGTCAAACTCCTCCACGGTAGGCAACGTGGCGGCGTCCACCAGCTGCGTGCCGTCATAGTAGTAGGTGGTGTCACCGTCCTCGTAGGAGAGGGTGTAGGTCACGTTAACGCCGTCACCGATGGCGAGGCCCGTCGCACCGTTATAGCTGTAGATAGTGGTGTAGGGAACGCCGTCCTGCTCACCGCCGCCCGTCTGGACGATGGAGTCACCGTTGACAGACGCCACGTCGAAGGTCTGCTCGGCCGCAAGGTCGTCCTTTGCAACCGAGACGGTCATCTTGCTGTAGGCAGGATAGAACGACCACTGCTCGTACGTAACGGCCACCACGGTCTCCCCTGCGCTTGAGATGACGGCGTACTCCTGCTCGCCGTACTCCGTCTCCTGCTGCAGCACGTACTCGGCGCCATACTCGTCAGAGAGCGTCACCGTGACGTCGTCAGCGGTGATCGAGGAGGCGTCGGTCCCCTCCGGCCAGACCACGGACACATAGTCCGTGAAGGTATCGTTGAGGTAGGCGCGGCCGTCTGCGGTAGCCACCTCGTTCTCCGTAGTCCAGATCCACTGCGGCTCGTCGGTAGCGGCCACGCCGGCAGTGTGGCTCTCGTCGACTTCAAGTGGCTGGTAGGCCAGCGTAACGTCACTCACCGCAGAGTTCTCGCGTCCGTAGCAGAACACGGCCACGGTAAAGGTGATCGGGTCGATCTCGGCGCCGTCGTAGGTGATTCCCGAGACCTCAAACGGCAGGTAGTACACGCCGTTGCCGTCACCACCCATGGTGGTCCACTCGTAGCCGCTGTTGCGCGCACCCGTGGTGGGGTTGGCCACCGCGTCGCCGATACCGTACTGGTTGAGCTCGATGTCGCCCGCGGAGAGCGTGTAGGTGTAGGAGCCGTCGCTCCACGCGCCATCGAGCCTGGATGCGGCGTCGCTTAGGATGTAGTCAGACGCGTGCACCATGCTGTTGTCCACGATGCGCACGACGGCATTGCTCGCGTCGATCTTGGTATCGTCAGCGCCCTCGAGCGTGATGACGGCGGAGCCCGTGTAGCTCACGCCCGGATTCTCGTGGAAAGCGTCCTGGTCATCAAAGGCCACGCGCTTGCCGGACTCGTCGTAGTAGCGCAGGGTCTGGTCGCCGGGGCCTGAGCTAAAGATGGTGTTGTTCTTTGCCGAGGTCTTGCCGAAGGTATCCACAAGGCCCACGATGTCGCTCTGCGCGGAAGCGCTCACTGAGGCAGCGCCGTCACCGCCAGAGGCGCCACCGCACGCCGCAAGCGACGCTGCGAGCCCGAAGGCAACGATGCCCGAAAGGAACCTGCTGGTCTTCATCAATCTCGCCTTTCTCTAGGTATGTCGTCAAGATATGGGACGCCCCGCCAGGCGGAATGCGTGTGGGCCTGGCGGGGCGCCCGCCCGTCGCATGTGGGAAGGATGCAGCGACGGAAAGGAAGGGAGAGCTCTTATCCCAGAATCTTGGTGGCCTCGTCATCGTTGTAGGCGATGAGGGTGGCCACGATGGCAAACAGACCGCCCGCCGCAACGCCCACGCAGTACTTGATGACGTCCTGCATGCCGCCACCGCCGGCGTAGTTGAAGATGCCGAACAGGCCGCTGCCGCCGAACACGTACATCTTGGTGCGCAGTGCTCCGATGATGGCGCCGCCTACGCAGCCGCCCAGGATGTTGATGGCGAAGAGCTTCTTGATGGGGATGAGGATGGAGTACATGAGGGGCTCGCCCACGCCGCAGATCTGGGAGATGGTTGCCGGGATGGCGAGGTCGCGCACCTTCTGGTCCATGTCTGCCCGCTTGACATGCTGAAGGAATACGCCGACCACATGGGTGAGAACGACCTGCTCATCGTGTTCTCAAACTCGGCGCAGGCAGAGGTAATGGGCCCCGCCTCCGCGGCAAACGGCCGCATCCTGCTCGTCACCACAAACGCCTCGCATGCCTATGCGGATGTGGTCGATCGCACGGTGGTGCTGCCGTTCCTGCCGCCCGACCCCGAGATGTGCTCGGTCTCGCCCGTGCTCATGGACGTGTTTGTCGAGCTTCTGGTGAGCTACATCTCTGAGGCGTCGTGGGAATAACCTACATTCGATTTCGCAAGCGCCCTTGTCAGTTGATATCTCCGCAGGTAGTTGCGTTGCGGTAAAACTGCCGTTGAAATCGAATGTATGTTATTTGCCCGACCATGAGCCGCACCACGAGGGTCGGACCCTAGTGGTGCAGCACGGCGAAAACGGTGACGGCGAGAAACGCCAGCGTGGCGGTGACGCCGAAGGGAGCCAGCGCGGCCGGCGCAAGCGCGTGCACGGCAAACATGGCCAGCTGGATAGCCAGAAACGCGACGATGACCGCGCCAAAGCCGCGGCCCAAGTCTGCGCGACCGCCGCGCAGCTGCAAAAAGAGCGGCGCGGCTGCGACCATGCCGCAGACCGCGCCGCCCCCTATGGCAAGCAGTGTTTCCAACGCTCCGGGCGTTACTTGGTGCCGTAGATGCGGTCGCCCGCGTCGCCCA
>DJXA01000141.1:19314-24439 GCA_002449555.1 Atopobiaceae bacterium UBA7016
GCCCGGAAGGATGTAGGCGTGGTCATTCAGCTGGCGGTCGACCACGCAGGTGTAGAGCAGCACGTCGGGGTCATAGTCCAGTACGGCCTTGACGCCCTCGGGGCAGCTCACCAGCGTGAGGCAGCGGATGTCCTTGACACCAGCGTCGCGCAGGAACTTGATGCACGCCGTCAGGGAGCCACCGGTGGCCAGCATGGGGTCAACCACCAGGCAGGTGCGGTGCTCGACGTCAGCGGGGAACTTGCAGTAATACTGCACGGGCTCGTGGGTCTCGGGGTCGCGATACATGCCCACGTGGCCGACGCGCGCCGTGGGAACCAGCGTCAGGATGCCGTCAACCATGCCCAGGCCGGCACGCAGGATGGGGATGATGGCCAGCTTTTTGCCGGCGATACGCTTGCCGGTCATGGTCTCAAGCGGGGTCTCCACCGTGACGTCCTCAAGCGGCAGGTCGCGCAGGGCCTCGTAGCCCTCGAAGATGGCCAGCTCGGTCACCAGCTCGCGGAAGTCCTTGGTCGAGGTCTCCTTGTCGCGCAGGATGTGCAGCTTGTGCTGCACCAGCGGGTGGTCGACAACGATGAGGCGGTCGGTATCAAAGTCATACTGGGCTGCCATGGGGCGCTCCCTTCGTGCGAACAACAGGTTCTTGCCAATTGTAGCGTTGGCAAGACGAAAAGCAGCACCGAGGTGCTTTTCGCTCTAAGGGCGTGCATGAATTATGAAAATGCTAGCCTTGCTTTGCCTTGCGCGCCTTTTTGCGGTTCTCGCGCTCCTGCAGGCGGATGCGGATCTCCTCGTCGTGGCGCTCCCTCGCGCCGCCCTGCGTATGCCACTCGACCTTGTCCTTGTGCTTCCAGTAGTCCAACTGGCGCTGCGTCTCGACGGTGTAGTGCAGCATCTCGATCTGGTTGTCCTTGCGCTGCTCGATGATGGCGGCTGCGGCGACCAGCGAGAGGTCTTCCTTGCCGGCAAGGGCGCGACTCGCACGAATGATGATGTGCAGAGCGAAGATCAGGATGATTGAGCAGATGATAATGGCCGAGATGAGGTTGGCGCGGGTGCGAATCCACACCAGGTCGCCGGTGCAGTAGAACGCCAAGGCTGCCGCCTGCAGAGAGAAGAGCGACACCATGGCGCACGACATGGCCACCGACTTGCTCGCCGAGATGAGCGGGCTTTCGAGCTTGCGGTAGGTGATGAGGTTGGAGAGGCTCGTGTAGACGGTGTAGGCCGTGAAGAGGGCCACCACGTAGATCATGGAGCCGGGGTAGACCGGATGCTCGCCCGCCAGGTTGACCACGAGAGCCAAGAGGCCCACCGCGAAGGTGAGCATCAGCATGAGGAAGCCGCAGCTACGGTAGCGCTCGAGCTCTTCGCGGCCGTCCTGTGCGTCGGGGCGCATGTAGCGCAGGATGATGACGCGCGTGGTGGTGACCATTACCGAGTAGATGCCCAGCGCGGCAAACCAGATGGAGTTGAAGCGAAACGCCTGGAAGAGCTGGTAGCAGGAGAAGAAGACGTTGATGGTCACCGACAGGCGCACCGACGCTTCCGCGCGGAACCAGGCGTCGTTGCGGTAGTCGTGATAGATGTGCAGCGCGCGGTCGCGCATGCGCTCGATGGCACTCTGCTGCTCGGGCGTTCCGAGGTAGTTCTCTTGAACGAACTGGTCGGCCGCAGAGATGAGCGACTCATCGAGTCCATCGATGAGCGGAGTGGCCGACGGCTTCTCTTCAACCGTTGTCTTCTGCTCGTCGCTCATAGGGGCCTACCATCGACCTGAAGGGCTTACGTAAAAAGGTATTTATGTAACGATGGCAGAGTGTGTCACGATATGTCACAACAATTCGGCAGACGCCGAAGTATTCCCCATTAGGGACAGGCCCACATGGGGACTCCCCATGTGGGCCTGTCCCTAATGGGGAATCGTGTTAGGCAAGCTCGGGATAGAGCGGGTGAGCGTTGAGGAGCTCGGCGACCTCGGCCTTGACGGAGGCGAGCACGGCGTCGTTGCCCAGGTTGGAGACGACCTCGCCGATGAGCTCACCGATGCGCTCGGCCTCGGCCTCGTTGTAGCCGCGCGTGGTCATGGCGGCAGAGCCCACGCGGATGCCGCTCGTCACAAACGGAGAGCGTTTCTCGCCGGGGATGGTGTTCTTGTTGACGGTGATGCCAACCTCTTCGAGCGCGTGCTCGGCATCCTTGCCGGTGACGTCGCCGGCGGCCGTCAGGTCAACAAGCAGCAGGTGGTTATCGGTGCCGCCCGTCACCATGCGAAGGCCCTTGGACTCCATGCCGCGGCCCAGCGCCTTGGCGTTGATGCAGACCTGGTTGATGTAGTCGGCAAACGCAGGCTGCAGCGCCTCGCCGAAGGCCACGGCCTTGCCGGCGATGACGTGCTCGAGCGGGCCGCCCTGGCTGCCGGGGAACACGGCAGAGTTGAGTGCCTTGGTGTAGGCCTCGTCGTTCCACAGGATGAGGCCGCCACGCGTGCCGCGCAGAGTTTTGTGCGTGGTGGTGGTGACCACGTCGGCGTAGGGCAGCGGGCTGGGGTGCGCACCGGTAGCCACGAGGCCGGCAATGTGGGCCATGTCCACCATGAGCTTGGCGCCGTTATCGTGCGCGATCTGCGCAAAGCGCTCGAAGTCGATGATGCGCGGATAGGCAGAGGCGCCCGCAATGATGAGCGTGGGCTTGTACTGCTCGGCCTTGGCGGCAACGTCGTCGTAGTCGATGCGCTCGGTCTCGGGGTCAAGGCCGTAGGCGACCATGTTGAAGAGCTTGCCGGAGTAGTTGGCGGGCGCGCCGTGGGTGAGGTGACCGCCGTTGGAGAGGTCCATGCCCATCACCACGTCGCCGGGCTTGGCGAAGGCAAACTCGGCAGCGTAGTTGGCCTGAGCGCCGGAGTGGGGCTGCACATTGGCGAAGGCGCAGCCGAAGAGCTTCTTGGCGCGCTCGCGGGCAAGCTCCTCCACAGCGTCGACGGCCCAGCAGCCGCCGTAATAGCGCTTGCCGGGCAGGCCCTCGGCGTACTTGTTGGTCAGCACGGAGCCAACGGCCTCCATGACGGCCGGGCTCACGAAGTTCTCGGAAGCGATGAGCTCGATGGAGGCGCGCTGGCGCCCAAGCTCGTCATTGATGGCGGAAAAGATCTCGGGATCGGATTGAGCGAGATGCGAAAGCGGCATGTCGTATCCTTTCGTGTCACCGGGCTCTACGGCGTCGGGCGCTTTTTATCGCCGAAATAGCGTAGCGTAACGACGCCCAAGCGCACGAATTGAGACGTGCCGTTAACCAGTTGGGAACCTACTGAGCGAAAATCTTGATGATTCGGTGTGCAGGAATGGCCCCTTCGCGCAGTACTTGCGGCCGTTCGCCGACAAAGCTGACGATGGTGCTTGCCACGGCAAGCGGTGCCGGCCCTCCGTCAAGCGTGAGGTCGGCTTCTGCCACGATACGTTCCTCCACATCAAGACCTGAAGTAGCGGCCGCCAAGCCGTGCGTGTTGGCGCTGGTGGTGGCGAGGGGCGCACCGACGCGCCGCGCGAGCTCGCGCACGAGGTTGGAGTCGGGCATGCGAAGCGCAATGGTGCCGTCGGCGCCGCGGTACTGCTCGGGGACAGCATTGGAGGCGCGCACGACCACCGTGAGGGCGCCCGGCCAGTACTGCGTCACCAGCTCGAGTGCGGAGGCCGAGATGCTTGCCGCATAGCGGTTGAGGTCTTCGAAGTCTGCCACCAGCCACGGAAGCGTCTGCGAGAGGCTGCGGCGCTTAATCTCAAAGATGCGCTGGTGGGCGGGGTTATCTGGCGTGGCCGCGCACCCGATGCCGTAGACCGAGTCGGTAGGCATGACCAGCACGCCACCTGCCGACAGCACATAGGTTGCCTCGGCGAGCACCTCGGCGGACGGGCTCTGCTGGCTAACGCGCAGCACCTTTCCCATGGTCTACTCCCCTCTCACCGCAACAAGCACGCGCGGACGGTGCGTCAGGTCTTCGCGCACCTCGACGTGCACCCAGCCACCCTGCGCGCGGCACAGGTCTGCCGCAGCGTGAACGTTCTCTTCAAAGAGCTCTACGCAAAGCCAGCCGCGCGGCGCAAGCGCCTGCGGAGCCAGCGCAAGGATGCGACGGAACAGGTCAAGCCCGTCCGCGCCGCCGTCAAGCGCCAGGTGCGGCTCGTAGCCGGCGACCTCGGCAGGCAGCGTGGGCACCACGGCGCTGGGGATGTAGGGCGGGTTGGACACCAGCACAGAGAAGGTGCCCATCAGCTCTGCGGGCACCGCGGTGGCAAGGTCGCACTCGTAGACGTCCACGGCATCGGCAAGGCCCAGGCGGTCGCGGTTGGCCAGCGCCACTTGGACGGCCTTGGGCGAGAGGTCGGTAGCCACCACATGCGTGCCCGGACGCTCCCCCGCCATGGAGAGCGCGATGCAGCCCGTGCCGGTGCAGAGATCGAGCACGCGCGCGCCTGTCGGTGTGGAGGCGTCCATCGCCTCCAGCTCCGCCACGGCACGCATGAGCTCGTCGATCTTGCGCTCGTCGGGAAGCTCGTCTTCCGAGGAGCGGATGGCAGCCTGAAGCTCGGCCACGCGGGCCTCTTGCGCAGCGCGACGCTCGCCCGTACGCGCAGCCGTGCGGACCTGTACGTCGTCAAAGGCAACGCCCGCCGCGAGTGCGGCGTCCACGCCCTCAAGCGCGGCGTCTACCAGCACCTCAGTCTCGGGCCGCGGGATGAGCACGCCCTCCTCGCAGCGCAGGATGATGTGCCTGAACGGCATCTCGCCCGTCACGTACTGCAGCGGCTCGCCCTTGCCGCGGCGCTCGACCGCCACGTGCATGCGCCCGAGCTCCTCGGGTGAAAGCGGGCGCTCGAAGTTGGTGTAGAGCTCGACCCGCGAGAGGCCGGTCACGGCAGAGAGCAGCCATTCGGCCGAGAGGCGCGGGCGTTCGTCGCCCTTGCGTCCCAGGTAGCCCACCGTCCAGTCAAGCACGCGCTTGACAGTCCACGTCTCTGGCATGTCGCCTCTTCCTCTTGAATGCAACAGGGGTTCGGAACCCCTGTCCCACATGCAACACGGGTTCCGAACCCTTGTCCCATATGCAACGCGGGTTCGGAACCCG
>DJXA01000024.1 GCA_002449555.1 Atopobiaceae bacterium UBA7016
CGCATCATGACGTTCGAGCGCGGCCGCATTGCCTACAGCTATGCCACGCAGGCCGACCTGCAGCGTACGGGCGCGAGCATCGACGAGTGTGACGGCCTGGTGGACGTGGTCCGCAGCGTGGAGGGCTCCGAGGTCGCGCTCTTCCTGAAGGAGGTGCCGGGCGGCAAGGTGCGCGGAAACCTGCGCTCCAAGTCTGGCCGCGACATCTCGGGCGTGGCCCGGGCGCTGGGCGGCGGCGGACATCGTGCCGCGTCAGGCTTTACCATTGACGGCGGCATCGACGACGCGCTCTCTGCGGCGCTGCCGCTGCTGCATGCGCTGTTTGCCCAGGATGAGCAGCCTTCAGAGAGGCACGATGCCTCGTGAGGCGCGGCGACAGCGGCATCAACTGCCTGCTCGCCCTTGACAAGCCGGTCGGACCGTCAAGCCACGACGTGGTAGGGCGCGTGCGCCGCGCGCTGGGGGAGCGCCGCGTTGGCCATGCCGGCACGCTTGACCCTGACGCCTCGGGCGTGCTCGTGGTGGGCGTGGGCCAGGGCGCGCGCCTCTTGGGCATGCTGACGCTTGACGAGAAGGCCTACGAGGGCCGCATCGTCTTTGGTACCGAGACCACCACCGACGACGCCGAGGGCGACGTGACCGTGACTGCCCCCGCGCCTGCCGAGCTCTTTGACGAGGACTATGCCCGTACGGCCGTGGCGGGGCTTGTGGGCGAGCTCGATCAGGTGCCGCCGGCGTTCTCGGCCATCTCCATCAACGGCCGGCGCGCGTACGACCGCGCCCGTGCTGGTGAGGTGGTTGAGCTCGAGCCGCGGCATGTGCGCATCCATGAGGCACGGCTGCTCTCCGTTGAGCAGGGCGACGTGTGTGCGTGGAACGTCTACGTGCATGTCTCCAAGGGCACCTACGTGCGCAGCATTGCGCGCGACCTTGGCCGTGCGCTAGGTACGGCCGCGCACCTTGACGGCCTCAGGCGCGTGGCGTCGGGCTCGATTACGTTGGACGAGTGTCTGGGCCTTGACGAGCTTGACCAGCTTCGCGAGGCGGCCATTCCGGGGCGCTGCCTTGACCCGGTACGTGCGCTTGGCTACCCCTTCCGGGTGCTGAGCGAGGCCGAGTTTGCCGATGTGTCCAACGGAAGGCGCGTGGAGCCAGGGCTGTGCGTTGACGCCCAGGGCGCCATTCGCGAGCCGGCGCGTGGCGAACTGGTCTCGCTCGTGTACCAAGGGGCGCTCGTGGGCGTCTGGCGGCGCGAGGGAGCGGCGCTGCGCTGTGAGGCTAACTTCCCGGTGGGGATCGTTGGAGTTGGAGGCATGCATGAGCGATAGGCACTTCGATGCTCAGGCCCTGGTGAGGGCCTCGCTCGGCATGGGTGGCAACGCCTTGGCGTGGACTGACGGCCCGCATGGTGCGCGCCTGCTGCTCGCTCCAGACGTCACGGTTGGCGCCGACGTGCCGGCCGTGCTGGCGCTGGGCGCCTTCGACGGTTTCCACCTGGGCCATCGTGCGCTGATGGAGGCCGCGCTTGCGGACGCCCGTGCGCGTGGCGTGCGCTGCCTTGCCATCATGTTTGACCCTGATCCCGACGAGCTCTTCTTGGGCGATGACGCTCCGCGCCAGCTGCTTTCGTGCGAGAACCGAGCGCGACTCATCGCCTCTGCTGGCGTGGACGGCGTCATCATGCTGCGCTTTGACCACGCGTTGGCGGCGTTGGAGCCGACGGCCTTCGTGGAACGCGTGCTATGCCAAGTGGCCAAGCCAGCCAGCATCCACGTGGGCAGCAACTTCCGCTTTGGCGCGCGCGGTGCGGGCGACTGCGCCTGCCTGCGCGCCTGTGGCGCCCACGCGGGCTTTGAGGTGGTGGCGCACGAGCTGGTGGAGCGCGGCGGAAAGCCGGTCTCTTCTACGCGCATCCGCGCCGTCCTGGCCGAGCCCGCAGGCCTTGCCGAGGCCAACGACCTGCTCGGCCGCTGCCACTTCTTGAGCGGCGTTGTCGAGCACGGACGCGGGGAGGGCACGTCGTTTGGCTTCCCCACGGCAAACGTGCGCTTCCCGGGCCGTTCCTGCATGCCCGCGCAGGGAGTGTACGGCGGCTACGTCACCATCGGTGACGCCGCATGGCCCGCAGCCATCAACGTCGGCGCGCCGCCGACGTTTTCGGGCCCTGACGAGCTCTTCTGCGAGGCCAACCTCATCGGCTTTGCCGGCGACGTCTACGGGGCGAAGGTCGCCGTGACGTTCGTGGAGTGGCTGCGCGCCTCTCGCCCGTTCGGCTCGACCGAAGAGCTGGAACGAGTGGTCTTAGGCAACATCGATTGGGTACGAACCAACCTAGGTGACGGACGGGTGGAGGTGGCGCTTGATAACTGACGAGGACAAGGAGCGGGTCAGGCAGGCGACGGACTTCCAGGCGCTCGTCTCCGAGACGGTGGTCCTTCGCCAGCGCGGCCACGACTTCTGGGGCTGCTGCCCCTTCCATCACGAGAAGAGCCCTTCCTTCCACATCAACCCCTCGACGGGCCTGTGGAACTGCTTCGGCTGCCACAAGGGCGGCGACGTCTTTGACTATGTCATGGCTCGCGAAAACCTGGAGTTTGTGGACGCCATTCGCTACCTGGCTGACCGTGCGGGCATCGAGCTCTCCGAGGAGCAGGGCTCGGGGCGGCGTGGGCCCAAGCGTAACCGCCTCATCGAGGCACTGGGGGAGGCAGAGTCGTTCTACTCCACCATGCTGTTGCGGGGGCGCGGGCAGGGCAACGACGCCGCGCGGCGCTACCTCGCAGGCCGCGGCTTTGGCTCTGACGTCTGTCGACGCTGGGGTCTGGGCTTTGCGCCAGGCCGTGGGGCACTGGTGGCCGACCTGCGCCAGAAGGGCTTCACGCCGCAAGAGATCATGGGCGCTGACCTGGCCGTCGATCGTTCGGGCCGGCTCTCTGACCGCTTCTATGACCGCGTGATGTTTCCCATCCACGACGAGCAGGGCCGCGCCATCGGCTTTGGCGGACGCGTGATGGGCGACGCCAAGCCCAAGTACCTCAACACACGCGAGACCAACGTCTTCCACAAGTCCAAGCACCTCTTCGCGTTCGACCGCGCCAAGGAGACCATCACCGCGCGGGGGACCGCCATGGTGGTGGAGGGCTACACCGACGTCATCGCGCTCCACGAGGCGGGCTACACCAACGCCGTGGCGGCGCTGGGCACGGCGCTCTCGCTTGACCACGTCAAGCTGCTCGAGCGCTTTGGTGCCAAGGTGATCATTTGCATGTTTGACGGAGATGCCGCGGGTCAGAAGGCCGCCGAGCTCTCCATTCAGCATCTGGACAAGACCAAGGCTGAGATGCGTTGCGTGGTCTTGCCCGACAACCAAGATCCGGCGGAGTTTCTCGCCGACCACGGCTCTGAGGCGCTGCAGCCGTATCTGCGCGCCGCGAAGCCGCTCATGAGCTTCGTGTTTGACAAAAAGCTCTCGGGCTACGACCTGTCCGTTCCGGGCCAGCGCATCGCCGCGCTGAACGACGTTGCGGCTGTGCTGGCGCCGCTCAAGGGGTCGGTTTTGCTCGACAGCTATGTCACGCAGCTGGCGGGGCGCCTGGGAACCGACGTCGAGGCCACGCGGCGCGCCGTCATGAACGCGCGCCCTGCGCAGACGAGCGAGCAGCGCAGCGACGACCGGCGCCCTGCCTACGAGCCGGTGCCCGAGCCTGCCGCTCCCGTCACACCCTACAGCGGCTTCGACGTGCTCTCGCGCGATGACCGTGCGCTCATGGAGGTGGAGCGCGAGCTGCTCTCGGTGCTCGCCACCGACGTGGACGCCGTGCGGCCCTTTGGCGAGCGCATCGCGGGCTTCTCGTGGGCAGACTCGCGACACGAGGCCATGGCGTGGGCGATGCTCGCCACGCCGGCCGGTTCGACGCCTGCGCAAGTGGTGGCCGCGGCCACCGAGGTGGTGCCCGAGGCGCCGCGCATCCTGTCAGGCGGCAGGATGTCGCAGGTAGAGCGCATGACGACGGCGCAGAAGGTGGACTTCCTCCTCGACACGGTCGACCTGCACTCAACGCGGCGGCAGGTGGGCCAGATCAAGGCGCGGCTCTCGGCCATGTCGCAGGGCGCTCCCGACGAGAACGCACAGGAGCTGTTCCGCCAGGCGACGGAGCTTCAGAAGCGCGCGAATGAGCTCTCCGCAAAACTCTCGGCTATGAATTGATGGCCTTTGATGTATTGACTGCCCGATTTTTGGGTAGAATTCATAGGCTTTAAGACCTTTCGAAAGGATGCTTGTGGCTACCAAGAAGAACAAGGGTGCAGTGAAGCTCTCCGACGAGCTTCAGAAGGTCGCAGATTCGCTGGTGCTCAGCGCCGCGAAGGCGGGCAACTCCATCACGGAAGACGACATCCAGATTGCGACGGCCGAGATTGATGTCGAGCCAGACGAGCTCTCCGACCTCTACGACGCGATTCGTGCCAAGGGCGTGGACATCCGCACCGAGGGGGAGGCTCCCATGCCGTCCGCCTCGGGCTCGGCGTCGATGCTCGACGACCTCGACGACGACTTCGACACCGTTGACGTGGACGACGACCTTGACGACGACCTCGACGACGAGGACGAC
>DJXA01000138.1:0-757 GCA_002449555.1 Atopobiaceae bacterium UBA7016
CGGGTCGTTGGTGGCAGGCGCTCTTCCCGGGCCTGGCCATCATGCTTACCTGCCTCGCGCTCAACATCCTTTCTGAGGGTGTAACGGACGCCATGGCCGCGGCTCCCTCCGCGCCGGTCAGCGCCGAGAACTCCGAGAGCCGTCGTGAGGCCGACCTGCTCGTGGCCGACCCCGTCCGTGCCTACGCCGCTCAGGCCGACACCCTGGCCGAGCGCCTGGGGGCCCTCCGCAAGGTGGAGCTCGCGCGTACCGACCGCCGCGTGCCCGACTACAGCGTCGAGCCGCTCCTTCGCGTGAAGAACCTCTGCATCGGCTTCCCCAACCACGGTGACGTCAACGTGGTCGAGAACGTCAGCTTCGACGTGCGTCCCGGCCAGTGCATGGCGCTGGTGGGCGAGTCCGGCTGCGGCAAGTCCATCACCACCAAGGTCATCATGAACCTGACCGACCCCGGCGAGCGCATCACCGGCGAGGTGCTCTACAAGGGCACCGACCTCCTGAAGCTCACCGAGGAGGAGCATCGTCAGCTCCTCGGGCGTGAGATCGCGATGGTCTATCAGGACTCGCTCTCCGCGCTCAACCCCTCCATGCTCATCTCTGCGCAGATGAAGCAGCTGACCAGCCGTGGCGGCACCCGCTCTGCCGAGGAGCTGCTCACGCTGGTGGGCCTCGACCCCAAGCGTACGCTCGAGAGCTATCCGCACGAGCTGTCCGGCGGCCAGTGCCAGCGCGTCATCATCGCTATGGCCCTGACGCG
>DJXA01000138.1:970-3516 GCA_002449555.1 Atopobiaceae bacterium UBA7016
TGGCGCTCGTCGCCGAGGTCGCCTCCGAGATCACCGTCATGTACGCCGGCCAGGTCATCGAGAGCGCTCCCACCAAGGAGCTCCTCACCAACCCGCGCCACGAGTACACCCAGGGCCTTCTGGGCTCCGTGCTCTCCATCGAGGCGCACGACGGCAAGCGTCTGCACCAGGTTCCGGGCTCCGTCCCGTCGCCGGCAGACTTCCCCAAGGGCGACCGCTTCGCTCCGCGCTCCAGCCACCCCACCGTTGGTCTGGACGTGAAGCCGGTCATGAAGCTCGTTGCCGGAACTACCGACCACTATGTCTCCGAGCTGCCCGACGACGTGCTGGCCGCTAACGGCCTCACCTCGCGCGCAGGTTATGACGACCCCGGCGCCGTGGATGCCGTGGACGAGATCGTGTCCGAGAGCCTGAACGAGGCAACGGCGGCCATCGCCGACGCGCTCGAGAAGGTCACCGGCGAGCCGGTCTCCCAGGCCGAGGCGCTCGAGGAGCTGAAGCAGCTCGCTGAAGGCACCATCAAGGAAGGGGGCGAGGAGTAATGGCAGAGACCACGCCGATCATTTTCCTCGACGACATCTCCGTCGTCTTCCGCACCCGCACCGGTTCCATCTTCCATCCCAACCTGGTGACGGCGGTCAACCACCTCACGCTCAAGCTCATGCCCGGTGAGACCATCGGCATCGTGGGCGAGTCCGGCTGCGGCAAGTCCACCACGGCCAATGTCATGTGCGGCCTGCAGTCGCCCACGAGCGGCCACGTCTACTTCAAGGGCGAGGACGTCACCAAGCGCACGGCCGACCTGCGCAAGAAGATCGGCCGCGTGGTGTCCGTGGTGTTCCAGAACCCCGCCACCGCACTGAACCCGCGCATGGCCGTCCACGACCAGCTGCTCGACCCGCTCATCGTCCACAAGGTGGGTAGCGAGGAAGAGCGCGAGGCGCGCGTCCGCGAGCTGTTTGGCCTCGTCGGTCTGCCTAGCTCGGCCATGTACGTGCTGCCCGGCCAGCTCTCCGGCGGCCAGCGTCAGCGCGTGGCCATCGCCCGAGCCCTGTCGCTCAACCCCGACGTGATCATCGCCGACGAGCCCACCTCCGCTCTGGACGTCTCGGTGCGCGCGCAGATCCTCAACCTGCTCACCGACCTGAAGGCAGAGCTCGGCCTGGCCATGGTCTTCATCAGCCACGACATCCAGACGGAGCGCTACATCTCCGATCGCATCGTGGTCATGAACCACGGCCAGATCATGGAGGAAGGCACCGCCGAGCAAGTGTTCAATGATCCTCACGACGACTACACCAAGCTCCTGCTGGGTGCCGCACCCTCACTGCTGCATCCCAAGCTGGGCGAGTAATCATTCGTGAGGGCTGGGCGTGGCACAAGGTCGCCTGCTCAAACAGTCCTCGGCTCAGGTGGACGCTCGGCGCAAAGGACGCGCCGGCGCCACCTGGCCTGCGGAACTCGCATTCGACCTTGTGCCACGCCCTCCCATCCCGCCTGCTATGACGAACGCTTCGACCGAGAGGCCAAGAACAAAGGTCGAATGCGAGTTCCGCAGGCCAGCTTCGAGCCGTCGAGCGTTCTTTGCTCGACGAGCGCGAGCTGAGCCGAGGACTGTCTGAGCAGGCGACCTTTGTTCTTGGCCTCTTTGGTAGGGTTTCAAGTGCAGGAGAGACCATGACCTTTGAAGAGATCGAGGCGCTGGGTTCGTACCATGGGGTGACGCCGCTGCCTGATGACTTTGACGCGTTCTGGGAAGCGCGCATGGCGGAGGCTGATGCGGTGCCGCTGCAGTGGGAGGTCACGGCCTCAGAGATTCCTTCGTTTGAGACGTGCGAGTATCTTGACCTGTGGTTTGTTGGCATGGGCGGGGCTCGTATCTATGCCAAGTACGTGCGGCCTGCGCTGCCGGGGGCTCTTCCGGTGGTGCTGCAGTTCCATGGATATCCGGGGGCGTCGCGTTCGTGGTTTGAGCAGTCGTCCTTTGCGGGGATGGGCTGTGCGCTCATCGCCATGGACAATCCGGGGCAGGGCGGCAAGAGCGAGGACGTGGGCGGCTTTCTGGGGACCACGGTGGCCGGGCACTTGGTGGCTGGCATTGACGGTGAGCCCAAAGACCTCTACTACGTACGACTCTACCAGGACGTACGAATCCTGTGCCGTGTGGTGCGTGCCATGGGGGAGCAGGGGCTCTTCGATCTTTCGCGCGTCTATGTGAACGGCGCGTCGCAGGGTGGCGGTATGGGCATCGCGTGCTGTGCGCTCAACAACGACCTCATTGCCAGGGCGTCCATCCTGTATCCGTTCCTTTCGGACTATCGCAAGGTGTATGACCTGGGCGCCGACGAGATTGCCTACGAGGGCATTCGTTACTACGCGCGGTGGTTTGACCCTGACGGGACGCGCGAGGACGAGTGGTTTGGCAAGCTGGCCTACGTGGAGACCAACCACTTTGCGCATCTGGTGAAGTGTCCCGTGCTCTTTGGTACGGGCCTGGCCGACACGGTCTGCCCGCCCGAGACGCAGTGCGCCGTGTACAACGACCT
>DJXA01000138.1:3598-5787 GCA_002449555.1 Atopobiaceae bacterium UBA7016
ACCTGCGAGAAGCGGCGGTTGCTGTATCCGGGCTTCGGCCATGAAGAGATTCAGGCGTTTGACGACCAGATCCTTGCGTTTCTGGGGGAGCGAGTTGTCGGCGAGGGCGAGCCGCCGTATCTGGGCAATGTCCATGCGCGCTACGAGGAGCTGCACGCGACGGCTCCCGAAGGCATCGAGCTGACAATGCGCCATGTCTCGCCGGCAACGCCGGGCCGCCATCCGCTCATCCTCATGTTCCATGACCTGGGCCGTCCTGGCCGCGGCTGGCACCACCTGACGCGCTACGTGGCCGCGGGCTTCTCGGTGTTGCAGCTCGAGAACCGCGCGGATGCCTCGGTGGAGGCATTTGGGCGCTCGGTGCTTGACGCTGCCGTGGCGCTTGACGTTGCGCTGCAGCTACCCGATGTGGACGCCTCCCGTATCGTGCCGTTTGGCGAGGGCCTTGGCGGCGCCTTGGCCATCTCGGTCGCAGCTCATGCGCCGGTGTGGCGTGTGGTGGCGCTCAATCCGTATCCGGCGGAGGGCCTGCTTGACCCCGAGCAGACCATTGCGTGCCCAGCCTTACTCGGTACCGCTTTGATGGACACGGTCGCGTCTCCCGCTGCCCAGTTCGCACTTGTGCCACAATTCTCCAGCCTTACGCACAAGCGTTATCCAAAGTATGTTCACGAGCGCATCAACGCGTTCGAGAACGAGTTCCTCAGCTTCTTGGAAGCATAAAAGAAAGGATTTGCCATGTCCGACTTCAAGATTCGCGGCGTCGTGCCTCCTGTGGTTGTCCCCGACACCCCTGATCACGAGCTCGATGTCCCCTCATTTGAAAAGCTCATCAACTACATGATCGACGGCGGCGTTGACGGCCTGTTCTTCCTGGGCTCCTCTGGCGAGGTCGTCTTCTCCACCGACGAGCGCCGCGACCAGGTGGTCCGCGAGGCCGTGCGCATCGTCGACGGCCGCGTGCCCGTGCTGGTGGGCATCATCGACACCGAGACCGAGCGCGTCATCGAGCACGGCAAGCGTGCCATCGCGCTGGGCGCCGATGCGCTGGTTGCCACCGCGCCGTTCTACGCGTTGGGCGGCCCCGTTGAGGTCGAGGAGCACTTCCGCTGCCTGCACGAGGCGCTGGATGCACCGCTGTTTGCCTACGACATCCCCGTGTGCGTGCACACCAAGCTCGGCTGGAAGATGCTGGCCAAGCTGGGTGCCGAGGGCGTGCTGGCTGGCGTCAAGGACTCCTCTGGCGACGACATCAGCTTCCGTTACCTCTGCCAGGAGAACGAGAAGCTCGGCCACCCGCTGCAGCTGCTGACCGGCCACGAGATTGTGGTTGACGGCGCGTACCTCTCTGGTGCCGACGGCTCCGTTCCGGGCCTTGCCAACGTGGAGCCCAAGGGCTATGTGCGCATGTGGAAGGCCGCCGAGGCGGGCGACTGGGCAACGGTCAAGGCCGAGCAGGACAAGCTCAACGAGCTCAGCCACATCTTTGACGTGACCACGGGCGTTACCGGCTACGCCGGCGGCGTCGGCGCGTTCAAGACGGCCCTCATGCTGATGGGCATCTTCGAGTCCAACACCATGCCGCGTCCCGTCAAGGCGCTTGAGGGCGAGAACGTCGAGGCCATTGCCAAGGTTCTGCGCGATTGCGGCCTGCTGTAGAAATCAAATCGAGCACCCGTGCCCACTTCTTTTGCAAAACCGCAGGTTCTTGAAAAAAGTGAGCACAGGTGCTTGGTCCAATGAGAGGAGCATCACATGGCTACCTATGTAGGCGTTGACATTGGCGGCACCAAAATTGCATGTGGCCTCGTGAAGGTTGGCGAGGGAAAGCTACCCGTGGTGAGCTCGGTCACAAAGGTTCCCACCGACGCGATGCGTGGCGGCGAGCATGTGCTCGCTACCGTAATTGAGCAGGTCAAGAGCGCGATTGCGCGTGCCGAGGAAGCTCCCTTGGGCGTGGGCATCTCGTCCGCGGGCGTGGTCAACCCCAGGACGGGTGACATCACGTTTGCCAACGAGCTCATGCCCGGCTGGGGCGGCACGCACCTTGCCGCCGAGGTGACGGCAGCCACGGGCCTGCCGTGCCGTGTGCTCAACGACGTGCACGCCCACGCGCTGGGCGAGGCGCGCTGGGGTGGCGGCAAGGGCCTGCCGAGCGTGCTCGTCGTTGCGGTGGGCACGGGCATCGG
>DJXA01000138.1:5872-7051 GCA_002449555.1 Atopobiaceae bacterium UBA7016
GGTGCCTACGTTGAGGACGGCGCCATCATGCTGGGCAGCCATAACGAGGCCGGCCACATCGGCCACGTTGCGTGCATCGCCGCCGCCGGCGTGCACTGCAGCTGCGGCGCGACGGGCCACCTCGAGCCGGTTGCCGCGGGCCCGGGCATCATCGCCGAGTACATCCGCCTTGGTGGCGACGAGACGCTGCCTGACGGAACGCCCATGCACGGTGCCGAGATTGACCGTCGCGCCGCCGAGGGCGACGAGGCGGCCAAGGCTGCCGAGCGTCGTGCCGGCCTCGCCCTTGGCGAGGTGCTTGGCTCCATGTGCAACATGTTCGACCCGGCTGCCATCATCCTGTCCGGCTCGGTCGTCAAGTGCGGTCCGGACTGGTCGGAGGCGCTTGGTCAGGGCTTCCTCGGCCAGGCGATGCCGCCCGTGCAGGACACCCCGCTCGTCGATGGCACCTTGGGTGATGACGCACCGCTCATCGGCGCCGTCGAAAACGTGCTGACCTCCGCCTACCGCAAGCTCCGCTAACCCCGCATGCAACTTTCGCCCTGACCCAAAGTTGCATAAATAGTTGATGCAACTTTTGGTCAGGGCGAAAGTTGCATCAAGAAAGGAACGACCCATGGATCCCATCATCCAGGCAATCAAGGGAAAGCTCATCGTGTCGGTGCAGGCCTATCCCGGCGAGCCCCTGCGTACGCCCGAGGTCATGGCGCTGATGTCGCGCGCCTGCGAGCTGGGCGGCGCTGCGGCCATCCGTTGCCAGGGCCTGTCGGACATCTCGGCCATCAAGGGTCGCGTGGACATCCCCGTCATCGGCCTGTGGAAAGAGGGCCACGAGGGCGTCTACATCACCCCGACGCTGCGTCACGCGCTTGCCGTGGTGAACGCCGGTGCCGATGTGGTGGCCATTGACGCCACCGATCGCCCGCGCCCCGACGGCCGCACCTTCGCCGAGACGGTCGCCGCCATCCGCGAGCGTGCCGAGACCCTCATCATGGCCGACTGCATGACCATCGACGACATCAGAAACGCCGTGGCCTGCGGCTGCGATCTGGTCTCCACCACGCTCAGCCACAACAAGCCGGCCATCGAGACCACGCTCGACGAGGGCCCTGACGTGGCGCTGCTTGCGCAGGCTACGGCCGAGTTCCCCGACGTGCCCATCATCTGCGAGGGCCACGT
>DJXA01000108.1 GCA_002449555.1 Atopobiaceae bacterium UBA7016
TAGTCTCCCAGGTGCTTGTTGTACAGCTTCACGTCGCCGTGGACGTTGGTGTAGAGGCTGATCTTGTTGTCCTCGTTGAGGGCGGCCCAGACCTCGTCGGGCGTGGGCAGCGTGACCTCGATGGGCTCACCGGTGAAGGTGGGCAGCGGGTTGCCGTCGCCGTCATAGGTGCTGATGAAGTAGCCAACGCCCTCGTCGGCACCCTCGTAGGCAAAGAACTCGCGCAGGCAGCGGCCGCTCTCCTGATGCTTCAGGATGGAGAGCTCGAAGGAGCCGTCGGCGTTGAGGATGGTGGAGATGCGCGGGGTGAAGTTGGGCGCGTCGGGCTCAAACTCGCGAACCATGCAACCGTCGCGGAAGCTGCCCTTCTCAACGATGGTGTCGGTCTGGTCGCCGTTGGTGACGACGAGCGCGTCGCCCATGGTGCGCACGGGGTGATAGATGATCAGCGACGGGTCCTCAACCAGCTCGGGCTGGTGCGCCTCGGTGCGGATGCCGTCTTCAGTCTCGACAAAGATGCGGTTACGGCTGTTGAAGCTGCGGCCCATGATCCAGTAGTAGACCACGTCCTGGCCTACCACGATGCCACGGCCAGGATAGGGGTTGTTCTTCAGAAGCTCGACTAGGTCCTTCACGTACACTCCTCTCCGTTGCGGCTTGCCGTCCTAAACAAAAAGGCAAGCCTCTCTCCTTATGAGAAAAGACTTGCCCAGACGGTCGGCGATATGTAAACGCACTGCTCCACCGCGGTTGCCCGCGACTATCCGTCAGTCACAGCGCGCGTATGGGGCAACTGTAGCACGTGGACGGCAGGAAAAGGCCCGTGAACGGCAGAAACCCACGTAATCCAACAAATACAAATGCGCCCCGCGGGCAACTTCGCCTGCGGGGCGCGACGGCTCACATGTCTGATGTGGGCGCGAGCTTACCCAATCTCAGTCGGGTCAAGTGCGGCGTTGGAGAAGTCGCTGAACTGAATGCTCTTCACGGTCAGGTCCTTGACGAGGTTCTCGTCGTCCATGTCGGAATCAACAGGGAGGTTCTCGTTGAACTCGACCGAATAGCGCAGAAGTCCCTTGTCCATGTTGGCCTGCGTGCCGAAGTCGCCAACCGAGAAGAAGCCGCCAAACTCATAGCCTGCGTCAATCAGCTCCTGGCCGGTCTTGCCGACCAGGGCGTCAAGCTCTTCCTGGCTGGAGATCTCTGAGGAGAGGTCCTCCACGCTGGCGAGCGGCACACTGCCCACGGCATCGATGAGCTGCTGGTCGTGGTTCGGGTCAAGGAAGTCGAGGCCTTCGATCTGGTCGTACTGCTCGGCCGTGATGTCGGCAACCACGCGGATGGGCGTGCCGTCCTGCACGAAGGCAACGATGTAGTGGTTCTCGTCCCACGTGGACGACTGGGTCTGCGCGTCAATGGAGAGGACGTCTCCGAGCGTCTTCAGGGAAGCGATATCAACCGCCGCCGTGCTGGTCTCGGTAGCCTCAGCAGCCGGTGCTGCATCCTCGGCGGTGTCAGCGCGCTGGCCGCATGCCGCAAGCGGCATAAGGGAAAGCGAGAGTGCGAGGGCAGCGGCAATGGCCTTGACGGAGGTTTTCATGAGGGGCCTGCTTTCTAAAGAGTGCCTGTATGGGTACTAATTGATGCCTACGGGAAGCCCATTCTATCTTGTTGTTGGACACTTAGTGATAAACGACATTCCTGAGCTGCCTGTTGGCAACGTAGCGACGCACGTTCTGCGCACAGAGGTCCACGACGTTCTCCAGCGTGACGGGCAAGTGCCAAAAACCTGCCACGTGTGGCGTGATGAGCGCGTTGGGCTGCTGCCACAGCGGGTGGTCTGCGGGGAGCGGCTCGGGCGAAGTCACGTCAAGCGCAGCCCCTCCCAAATGGCCCGACGCAAGGGCCTCTACCAGCGCGTCACTGACCACAAGGTCACCACGGCCAGCGTTGGCAAAGATGGCGCCTTGCTTCATGCGGGCGAGGAAATCTGCGTTTACCAGGCCGCGGGTCTGCGGCGTGCTGGGAAGGAACGAGACCACTACGTCCATGTGGGGAAGCAGGTCGTTGAGGTCGTCCATGGTATGAATCTCGGCGAAGGGCTCGGGACCTTCGGGCGCAAAGCTGGGGACGGTACGCTTGATGCCTATGACGCGAGAACCCAGCGCGTGCATGATGGAGGCAAAGCAGATGCCGATGTTGCCTGCGCCGAGGACAAGCACGTTGGCGCCGACGGGGCTGGTCACGGTGCCGTGCTCGCCCCACGTACCCGAGTACTGGTCATCGCGATACAGTGGGAGCTTCTTCATGAGGGCGAAGACCATGGCGGCCGTATGCTCTGAGACTGCCTGCCCATAAGCACCCACGCTGTTGGTGAGCAGCACGTCCTTGGCAAGGATGCCGGGCACCACGTACGGGTCGGCGCCTGCGGAGGTCAGCTGAAGCCAGTGCAGGTTGGGAGCGTCAGACAGCAGCTCGCGCGGGACGTTGCCGATGATGACGTCAGTCTGGCGGACCATCTCTGGCGTAACGTCCGCCGGCAACGCCTGCACGATGCACGCGTCGGGTGCGGCGGCTTGGAACTTCTTGAGATGCTCGGCCGTGGCGGGTAGTGCTACCAGCAGGTTATTGATGACGGGCATGATGACCTCCTTGAAGTGGGTCGCGTGTCTCCATTCTACCTGCGCGAGCGTACGTTGGGGGTAGCCCCCTTTGTCTCACGCGTGAGACAAAGGGGGCTACCCCCAACGTACGCTCGTCAATTGCGCGTCTAGTCCAGCTCGGCTCCGTTGCTCTTGCAGACCTTCTGATACCAGAAGAACGAATCCTTGCGGTAGCGCTTCATCTCCTTGAGGTCAAACTCATCGCGGTCAACGTAGATGAGGCCATAGCGCTTGGAGATGCCCTCGTGCGTGGAGATGAGGTCGAAGGCGCTCCAGGGGCTGTAGCCCATCAGGTTGACGCCGTCGGTGATGGCCTGCTGGCACGCCACGATGTGCTGGCGCAGGTAGTCGATGCGGTAGTCGTCGTGGATGCGCGGCTCGCCATCCTCAAAGACCAGCTCGTCACGCACGCCGCAGCCGTTCTCGGTGATGAGCAGCGGCAGGCGGTAGCGCTCCCACAGCTGGCGCAGCGTCACGCGCAGGCCCACCGGGTCAACGCCCATGCCGTAGCTCGTCTTCTTCTGCAGCGGGTTGCTCACGTTGGCAGCAATGCCCGGGAAGGTCATGAGGCCAGTCATGAAGGCGACGCGGCCGCCGGCGGCCTTGGCCTCCTCAATGATGCGCTTGCCCTCCTCGTCGTCAACGTACTTGGCGCAGCCGGCGCCGTAGTAGTTGAATGCGATGAAGTCGGGGTGAGCGTCACGCAGGGCGGCCATGTCGTCCTCGGTCACGTCCTTGGGCTCGATGCCCTGGTCAACCCAGCGCTGCCACAGGGCTTCGGGGTACGTGCCAAAGACGGCGGTGTCCAGGAACAGACGGTTGCGCATCTGGTCCCAGTCCATGGCGGCCAGGTTGTCTTCGGGGCTCGAGCTGGCGGGATAGATAGCCGTGATGTTGGGCGCCGGGGCAATCCAGGCGTCGGGGCACATCTCGTGGCACATGATCATGGCCTTGGCCTGTGCAACCAGCATGTGGTGGTTGGCCT
>DJXA01000159.1:0-3007 GCA_002449555.1 Atopobiaceae bacterium UBA7016
GACCGCGACCTCGTCGGCGGAGCGACCGGCGCGAGCGGCTGCCTCGGCGATGCGTGCGAGGAGCTCGGCGCGACGCTCCGCGAGAAACGCCTCGTACGTTGCCGAAGACTCGTTGTCCATGTCAGACCTCCTTCGAGGACGTTGCCGGCAGGTACGCGAGGGCGCCGTGGCGCCCGCACTTCCCGCCGGAGGAGCGGTACGAAAAGAAGCGGTCCGTCGCCTGGGCCGTAGAAATCTCGCACAAGGCGATGGCGTCAGGCGCGACGCCGGCAACCGTGAGCGTGTCCCTTACGGCAACCCCTAGGTCAAGGCGCGTGCCCGGAAGGGCGACGCCCGGCCCGAAAGCCTCGACGAACCGGTCGAGCAGCTCGGGCGAGATCTCGTAGTCATCACCCGTGACGTGCGGGCCAACGTAGGCATTGACCTCGGCGGGCATCGCCCCGCTGGCCTCGCAGAGCGCCGCGAGCGCCTTGGCCGAGATGCGGGCAATGGTGCCGCGCCAGCCTGAGTGCACCACGGCAAAGGCGCCGGGCGCGGTGAGCACCACGGGTACGCAGTCCGCGTAGCACAGAAGCACCGGCACGTCCGCAGCCGTGCAGACCACGGCGTCAGCGCCCTCGCGTGCCTCGGCCTGCGCGCGGCGAACGGCCTCGTCAGAGCCGTCCGTCACCACGACCACATGGTCACCGTGCACCTGGACGGGGTTGATCAGGCGAGCGTCGAGCCCCGCCGCGCCGAGCGCCTCAAGCGCCAGGCGGCGGTTCTCGGCCACGCGCTGTGGGTCGTCCCCACAGCGGTCGCCCAGGTTGAGCGAGGAGAACTCACCCTCGCTCACTCCCCCTCCGCGCTCGGTAAAACCGAACGTGACCCCGCCGGGGCGACGCTCGTCGCCAAGCAGGGCCACGCCACGGAAGGTACGCTTTGTCAGGTGCGCGCCAGCCATCCGGACCGAGTGCCTAGAGGCGGCTGTTCCTGAGGAACTCAGGGATGTCGAACGCGCCACCGTTGGAGGTGGTGTTGCGGCTGGTCTGCGCGGGAGCGCCGTTGGTGCGGCCGCCGCGGTCGCGCTGCGTGGTGGGACGGTCGAGCGACGGCAGCGACTGCTGCTTGTTGCCCTCGGCGAAGCCGGTGGCGATGACGGTCACGCGGACCTCGTCGCCGAGGCTCTCGTCCACGACGGTACCGAAGATGATGGTCGCCTCCTCGTCCACGTTCTGGGCGATGATGTCGGCGGCGTCGTTGATCTCCTGGATGCCGAGGTCCTTGTTGCCGGCGATGGAGAGCAGGACGCGGGTGGCGCCGTCAATCGGGGTCTCGAGCAGCGGGCTGGAGATGGCCTCCTCGGCGGCCGCAGCGGCGCGGTTGTCGCCGGAGGCGATGCCGATGCCCATCATGGCGTTGCCAGAGCCACGCATAATGGTGCAGACGTCAGCAAAGTCGAGGTTGATGAGGCCCGGGACGGTGATGAGGTCCGTGATGCCCTGGGTGCCCTGGCACAGCACGTCGTCGGCCATGCGGAAGGCCTCGAGCATGGTGGTCTTCTTCTCGGAGAGGTCGAGCAGGCGATCGTTGGGGATGACGATTAGGGTGTCGACGTTCTCGGACAGGGTTGCGATGCCGTCAGTGGCGGACTTGGCGCGCTTGCGGCCCTCGAAGGTGAACGGCCTGGTGACGACGCCCACGGTCAGGGCGCCCACGTCGTTCTTGGCGATGTCGGCAACGACAGGTGCGGCACCGGTGCCGGTGCCGCCGCCCTCGCCGGCGGTGATGAAGACCATGTCGGCGCCCGCAAGGGCAGCCTTGATCTCGTCGTGACTATCCTCAGCGGACTCGCGGCCCACCTCGGGGTTGGCGCCAGCGCCCAGACCCTTGGTGATGTCGGTGCCGATGTGCACCTTGATGTCGGCATCGGAGATGGCAAGCGCCTGCGCGTCGGTGTTGACGGCGACGAACTCGACACCACGGATGCCTTCCTCAATCATGCGGTTGACGGCGTTGGTGCCGCCGCCGCCGACTCCGACGACCTTGATGACTGCGAGATAGTTGCTGGGGATGTCGACTTCCTTGATCATGGCTCCTCCTTGCGTTGCCGAGAGCTTCCTCGGTGCCTTCCATTCTTGTGCCGCAGTTGACTGTTTGGGTGCGATGGTAGTGCGTTTGTGCGTTGGTTGTGCTCTCTTGGATCACTCGGAAAACCCTAAACCTCAGGTTGACCTCGACGTTCCATGTAAAGCGGGTAATATTTGCACAACTTCATGGTTTTCGTCAACTCTTATGTGCAAAAGATGGAAATGCAAGGTAAACGGCACTATTCTCAGCGTCGATGAACGGTTTTTGCGGAAGTCTCAACCTTCAACTTGAACCTTGAAACTCTCAAGGTTGCACCATAGAGGTGCTCCCTGGGGGTAGTCCCCCAGGGAGCACTAAGGCACGCCTCGGGGGCTACCCCGAGGAGGCACCAGTCCTATTCGCCTTCGCTGGTATCTTCGGTAGTCTCGGTCGGCTCCGTCTCCGTAGGTGCGGGCGTGGTGCCCGTGGCAACGTCGCCGATGGCGCCCGTGCCGCCCTCAACCGACTCCGTCTCGACCATGCGGTACGACGGGCTGGCCGGCACGCGGACGTTGATGTAGGTCAGGCGGTTGGGGTACTTGCTCAGCAGCTGCTGGATGACGGTCTCCTTGGCCGTAATGCTCGTGGGCGAGCCAAGCGAGATCTCGATGCCGCTCTCAAGGATGCACGAGATGCCCTCGACACTCGAGGCGTTGATGCTCACGATCTGGTTCCACAGCTCGTCCGAGAACTCCTCGTGATAGCTGTTGATCGCCTGGAACACCTCGTCATCGGCAGGCTGGCCGGCCATGGGGTTGACCGTCTGCGGCACGTCCGTAATCAGAAGCGCACCGGTCTCGATGGAAGCGGCAAGCGCTGCCTCGGCGATGGACTGGCCCTCGCCAACCTCAAACTTGATGGGCTCGACCCAGACGCCGTCCTGGCCCATGCACCACGT
>DJXA01000159.1:3215-3674 GCA_002449555.1 Atopobiaceae bacterium UBA7016
ATGGCGGCCTCGTCGTAGTTGAGAAGCGTCGTGCCCTCGGGCACGCCGGCCAAGGCGGCAATGTCCTCCGAGCTCACGTGCTCGCTGGCCTCGGCGTCGATGGACGTGATGGTGAAGGCGTCGGTGTGCGAGAGCACCACCAGGCTGATGGCGCCCACCAGCAGAAGAATGCAGATAACGCCGATGGTGATGGCGATGCCGCGCACCGGCACATGGCGCGGCACGGACGCGCGCTTGGTCTTTGCAGCGCCCTTGCCAAACGGCAGCTTGAAGCGTATGCCCCGCTTCTCAGGCGGCGCACCCACCTTCTCGAGCTGTGCCGTGCTGCCCAGCGAGGT
Organism: Atopobiaceae bacterium UBA7016; assembly: GCA_002449555.1. GTDB lineage: Bacteria > Actinomycetota > Coriobacteriia > Coriobacteriales > Atopobiaceae > UBA1367. The sequence continues at coordinate 3,554 of DJXA01000159.1, forward strand.
CGCCTCGCGCTTGTGCGGCTTCTTGTCTGCCATCAGGCCCCCATCACATGAATCCGAGGAACTTCACCTCGGGAACCAGATCTACCCCATGGTGCCGAAGCACCTCGTCATGCATCTTGCT
>DJXA01000030.1 GCA_002449555.1 Atopobiaceae bacterium UBA7016
GAGAGCCTCATGAGCGTGCTCTTCAATCCCGATGACCTTTCGTTTGTGAAGCGCGGCGCGTCATATCGCCGAGATGAGCTGGACGGCTTTGGTAGGCAGGCAAACCGTGGCTATGCCAAGGTGCTTGCCGCCTATCAGCGCTCGATCGAGCAGCGAAATCGCCTCCTGAAGGAGGAATGGCCTGACCAGGCGCTGCTCGCGGCGTGGGATGCGTCGGTGGCGCTGGGCGGCGCGACGCTTCTGCAGTCAAGGCTTCGCCTCTTCGAGCGCCTGCGCGGTCACATGGAGCGGATCTACCTCGAGATTTCGCAAGGGGAGCGACTCACGTGCTCGTACGAGTGCTCGCTGGGCGAGGGCGTGGCCGAGATGAGCCGCGACGAGCTGGCCGACCGCTTCGCTGAGCGCCTACAGGAGCTTCGTCATGACGAGCTGCGCCGTCAGCAGACGCTGGTGGGGCCGCAGCGCGACGACGTCAGCTTTGCGATTGACGGTCGCGACGCCCGGGCCTTCGGCAGCCAGGGCCAACAGCGCTCCATCGTCTTGGCCTGGAAGATGGCCGAGGTGGAGCTCTGCGAGGAAGTGGTGGGGGACAAGCCGCTCCTGCTGCTTGATGACGTGATGAGCGAACTTGACGAGGTGCGTCGTGACGCGGTCACGCGCTTCGTGCAAGGTGGTATTCAGACCGTGGTCACTACCACTAACCTGGGATATTTCCCTGATGAGCTGCTGAGTCGCGCCAAGGTGGTGAGCTTTGGTGAGTGAATCGATGCAATCGAGTTATGAACCGATGCGCAGTGAAGCGATGCCAGCACCAGATCGCTCCGAGCGCGTCGGAGCGCTTATTGATCGCGTGATGGGCAGCGGCCTTTCGAAGGGTTTGAATGCCAACCAGAGGGCAACGGTTGCCTGGCATGCGGCAAACGGAGACCGCGAGCGCTCCCATACGACGCGCGTGTTTTTGAAGAAGCCACGCGTTGACGGGGCTGACCCAATCATTTGTGTCTATGTGGACAACCACTCGTTTCTGACGGACCTCAACGCCAACAAAGACCTGTACCTCTCGAGGCTCGCAAATTGGGGCTTCTATGTCTCGGGCATCGAGTTTGGGGTCGACCGGGCCGCGCATCGCACGTCCAAGGGTGGCGCACGAAAAGCAGGAGCGAAGGCAAAACGCGCGGCAACTCCGCGCCTGAGCGCAGAACAAGAGCGCTACGTGCAGGAGCTTGTCAGCAAGGTGCCAGATTCGCTCAAGGAAAGCATTTCTAAGGCGATTACTGCGTCGCTTCTCGCTGACGGCGAAAAATAGGTTTTCATCACAAAGCAGCCAAAAATCGACCTTAGAGAGTCTCAAACGCGATTTCAGACTTTGTAGGGACCGTCTTTTTTAGCTCGGCCAAGGCCAATCTGTGCGCAAAGGCGTAAACTAGGTAAGTCTGTGCGTTTAACAGAGAGGAAAAGGCGTGGCAGCGAAGAAAGAAACGAACAACTACGGCGGCAACGAGATCAAGATTCTCGAGGGTCTCGAGGCCGTCCGCAAGCGCCCTGGTATGTACATCGGAACCACCAGCGCCGCTGGCCTTCACCACCTCGTGTGGGAGATCGTGGACAACTCGGTCGACGAGGCCATGGCGGGCTACTGCAGCCGCATCAAGGTGACCGTGCATCCCGACAACTCCATCACGGTCGAGGACAACGGCCGCGGCATCCCCGTGGAGAAGCACCCGCAGAAGCGCAACATGTCCACCCTAGAGGTGGTTCTCACCATCCTGCACGCGGGTGGCAAATTTGACAACAACGCCTATAAGGTGTCCGGCGGCCTCCACGGCGTGGGCATCTCGGTGGTCAACGCCCTCTCCAAGAAGCTCGTCGCGCAGGTCAAGCGTGACGGCGGCATCTGGGAGATGGAGTTCAGCCGCGGCAAGACCGTCAAGAAGATGGAACAGGTGGGCAAGTCAAAGGCAACCGGCACCACCATCACCTTCTGGCCCGACGAGCTCATCTTCGAGACTACGGTCTATGACTACGACACCCTGCACGACCGCCTGCAGGAGACGGCCTTCCTGAACAAGAACCTCAAGATCACGCTGACCGACGAGCGCGAGCTCACCCCGCGCGTGGACGAGTTCTGCTACGCCGGCGGCATCGTGGACTTCGTCAAGTTCCTCAACGAGGACAAGACCATCCTTCCCGGCCTCGCGCGCCCCATCTACATTGAGGGCAAGAGTGCCGACGACGCCGACGAGGACAAGCGCGGCGAGGTCGAGGTGGCCATGCAGTGGAACACCGGCTTCTCCGAGCACACGCTGTCCTTCGCCAACGACATCTTCACCGACGAGGGCGGCATGCACCTCGAGGGCTTCCGCACGGCGCTGACCAAGGCCGTCAACGACTATGCGAAGAGCCACAAGCTGCTGAAGGAGAAGGATCCCAATCTCACGGGCGACGACATCCGCGAGGGCCTGACGGCGGTCATCTCCGTCAAGCTTCCTGACCCGCAATTCGAGGGCCAGACCAAGGCCAAGCTGGGCAGCTCCTACATGCGCACGCTCACCAACAAGATCGTGAGCCAGGGCCTCGCCGAGTACCTGGAGGAGCATCCCAACCAGGCGAAGGAGATCTTCAAGAAGGCCAGCCAGGCCGCCAAAGGCCGTCTTGCCGCGCAGAAGGCACGCCAGGCCACGCGTCGCAAGGGCCTTCTGGAGAGTGCGAGTCTTCCTGGCAAGCTTGCTGACTGCTCGGTGCGCGACGCCGAGATGACCGAACTCTTCATCGTGGAGGGCGACTCCGCAGGTGGCTCCGCAAAGATGGCGCGCGACCGCTCCATCCAGGCGGTGCTTCCCCTGCGCGGCAAGATCCTGAACGTCGAGCGCGTGCAGGAGCACCGTGCGCTCTCGTCCGACACCATCACCTCGCTCATCACGGCCATCGGCACGGGCGTGGGCCCGGAGTTTGACATCTCCAAGGCGCGCTACCACAAGATCGTCATCATGACCGATGCCGACGTCGACGGCGCGCACATCCGCATCCTGCTTCTGACGTTCTTCTACCGCTACATGAAGCCGATGATCGACGCGGGCTACATCTACGTGGCCCAGCCGCCACTCTATCAGCTGAAGCCCAAGGGCAAGAAGGGCGGCAAGTACCTCTATACCGACGAGGAGCTGGCGCTGGAGGCAAGCAAGTACGAGGACTCCAGCCGCTACACCGTGCAGCGCTACAAGGGTCTGGGCGAGATGGACCCCGAGCAGCTGTGGTCCACCACCATGGAGCCGAAGAATCGCATCATGCTTCGCGTCACCATCGATGATGCGATGGCGGCTGACCGTGCCGTAAGCGACCTGATGGGCAATCAGGTTGAGAAGCGCAAGGACTTCATCCAAACGCACGCCAAGGACGTGCGCTTCCTCGACATCTAAGGGAGCGCTTCGGGCCTTGCCTTCCGCACTTCCGCTCGCTCCAAGGGCAGGGATAGTTGCTCGCTGGAAGTACAGAAGGCAAGGCATGAACGGTTGCCTTGCTTGTTGGAGCGCGCGGGCTTGGCGTGGGATAACTCCTAGACGCTTCAGAGGTCATTGACTTAGTAGTGAATCAACCATTAATTGAGAGGGTCTTATATGGCTGATAGTGATAACAGGGATGAGTTTGACGAGCGTGAGGGTGACGCTCTGGATGACTTGGTTTTTCGGGCTTTGCATGATATGGAAACTGATCCGGAGAAGGATGATCTGGATGAGGATCTGGGGCTCGAGGATGATGAGGAGTATGACGAGGAGGGCGGCCTCGGCAACCTCGCCGGCGCGACGCTCTCGCACACCATCTCTGACGAGGCAGGCACCCGTCTTGACCTGAAGGACATTCACGGCGGCGCGCTCAAGCCCATCGAGATGTCTCAGGAGATGAAGACCTCCTTCCTGGAGTACTCCATGTCCGTCATCGTGGCGCGCGCCCTGCCTGACGTGCGTGACGGCCTCAAGCCGGTGCACCGCCGCATCCTTTACGCCATGAACGAGGCCCACATCGTCCCGAGCCGTCCGCACAAGAAGAGTGCGTGGACGGTCGGCGAAGTCATGGGTAAGTACCACCCGCACGGCGATGCGGCCATCTATGACTCGATGGTTCGAATGGCGCAGGACTTCTCCATGCGCCTGCCGCTGGTCGATGGCCACGGCAACTTTGGCTCCATCGACGGCGATCCCCCGGCGGCCATGCGTTACACCGAGAGCCGCCTTACCTACGCCGCCATGGAGATGCTGCGTGACCTCGACAAGGAGACCGTCGACCTGCAGCCCAACTACGATGAGTCGCTCTCCGAGCCGGCCGTCCTGCCCTCGCGTTTCCCCAACCTGCTGGTCAACGGCTCGTCGGGCATCGCCGTTGGCATGGCCACCAACGTGCCGCCCCACAACCTGGGCGAGGTGACCGAGGCCGTCTGCCTGATGATTGACAACCCCGACGTCACTACCGACGACCTGATGAAGGTCATGCCCGGCCCGGACTTCCCGACGGGCGGCATCATCATGGGCACCGAGGGCATCCGCGAGGCCTACGAGACCGGCCGTGGTACCATCACCGTTCGTGCGAAGGTGCACGTCGAGAACATTGGCAAGGGCGGCCGCCAGCGTCTGGTGGTTACCGAGATCCCGTACCAGGTCAACAAGGGTCTTCTGCAGGAGCGCATCGCCCAGCAGGTCAACGAGAAGCACATCGAGGGCATCTCGGACATGCGCGACGAGTCCAACCGCAAGGGCATGCGCATCGTCATCGACCTCAAGAGCGGCGCCGTGCCGCAGGTGGTGCTCAACAACCTGTATAAGCGCACACAGCTGCAGGCCAACTTCGGCGTCATCGACATCGCGCTGGTTGACGGCGTGCCCCGCACGCTGACCCTGCGCGAGATGCTCTCGCACTACATCGACCACCAGATTGATGTGGTCACCCGTCGTACGCAGTACGACCTGGACAAGGCGCAGAAGGACCTGCACATCCGCGAGGGCCTGCTCATCGCCGTGGACAACATCGACGAGATCGTCCACATCATCCGCACCTCGCGCGACGACGCCGAGTCCAAGCGCCGCATGAACGAGCGCTTCGGCCTGGACGAGATCCAGGGCGAGGCCATCCTGCAGATGCGTCTGCGCCGCCTGACCGGTCTGGCCCGTGACGAGCTCGTCGCGCAGATTGAGGACCTGCGTACGCGCATTGCCTACTACATTGACCTGCTCGAGCACCGCGAGAAGATTCTGGGCGTCATCAAGGACGAGCTGCGCCAGATCTCTGCCCGTTTCTCCAACAAGCGCCGCACGCAGATTAGCGGCGTGGAGGCGCAGGACCTCAACGTCGAGGATCTCATCGCTGAGGAGGACATGGTCGTTACCTGCACGCACGCGAGTTACATCAAGCGTCTGCCGGTTGCCACCTATCGCGCCCAGAAGCGCGGCGGCAAGGGCGTCCAGGGCCTCTCGCTGAAGGACAACGACTTCGTCGAGGACCTCTTCGTGGCGTCGACGCATGACTACGTCATGTTCTTCACCAACAAGGGCAAGGTCTACCGCCTGAAGGTGCACGAGCTGCCCATTGGCTCGCGCCAGGCCCGTGGCTCGGCAATGGTCAACGTGCTGCCGCTCTCCGAGGGCGAGTACCCCATGGCTGTGCTGCCTGCGCGCGACTTCCCCGAGGATGAGTATTTGGTCTTCGCGACCAAGAATGGCATGGTTAAGAAGACGGCCATGAGCGCCTACGACAACAGCCGCCGCGACGGCCTCATCGCAATCAACCTCAAGAAGGGCGATGAGCTGGTCAACGTCAGCCGCGTCAAGCAGGGCGAGAAGATTATCCTGTG
>DJXA01000052.1 GCA_002449555.1 Atopobiaceae bacterium UBA7016
CGAACCCGTGAGGGCGGGACATGCCGAAGGCAACGCGGCGAATCCCTCCTGGCGCACCACTAGTACGATGAAGGCGCATGTTGACATCCGGGGCGGTTTTCCGTCAACAACAGCTGGGAGGGTGCCTAAGGCACCCTCCCAGCTGTTGTTGACGGAAAACCGCCCCGGATGTCAACATGCGCAATGGGTGTGATTACACCAGCAGCTCGGCAATCTGGACGGCATTGGTTGCCGCACCCTTGCGAATCTGGTCGCCACAGCAAAAGAGCGTGATCGCGTTCACGTCGTCCGGCGCGGAGGTATCACGACGAATACGGCCGACAAACACCAGGTCCTGGTCGGACGTCTCGAGCGGCATGGGATAGCGCAGCGCCTCAAGGTCGTCCACAACCTTCACGCCAGGCGCGGCCTCGAGCGCGGCACGGGCCTCCTCGGGCGTAATCGGGCGCTCAAACTCGGCCGTAATGGACTCGGAGTGCGACCTCATGATGGGCACGCGCACGCAGGTGCAGTTCACGCGCAGCTCGGGCAGGTGCATGATCTTGCGGCCCTCGTTGCCCATCTTGACCTCTTCGGAGGTGTAGTCGTCAGCCACAAAGCCGCCAATCTGCGGGATGAGGTTAGCAGCCAGCTGATAGGCAAACGGCGCGGTCTCCCCCACAGGCTCCCCGGCGGCAACGGCGGCCATCTCGCGCTGAAGCTCGCGAAGGCCCGGAACGCCGGCGCCAGAGGCGGCCTGATAGGTGCTCGCAATGATGCGCTTCAGGCCAGCGACCTTGTGGAGCGGCCACAGCGGCAGCAGGCCGATGATGGTGGCACAGTTGGGGTTGGAAATGATGCCGTGATGCCATGCGACATCCTCGGCATTGATCTCGGGCACCACCAGAGGAACGTCCTTGTCAAGGCGGAAGGCGTGGCTGTTGTCGACGCAGACGGCGCCGCGCTTCACGGCCTCGGGCATAAGCGCCTTGGCGGTGGCGTCATCGGCAGCACCAAGCAGGATGTCGATGCCCTCGAACGCATCGGGAGCAGCCTCGACGATGGTCACGTCCTCGCCGCGGAAACGAATCGTCTTACCAGCGGAGCGGGCGCTCGCCAGCGGCACGAGGCGCTTCACGGGGAAGTCGCGCTCCTCGAGGCAAGTCAGCATCTGCTGGCCCACCGCGCCGGTTGCTCCCAGAATGCCTACGACCTTTTCGCTCATTGTACTTCCCCTCTCAGCATGTCAACCATCTGGTCGGCAACGAATGCCTGGTAGATAACGTTGATGGCTCGCTCGAAGTCCTCGTTGTTCACGCCCATAATGATGCTGATCTCCTGTGAGCTCTGCGTGATCATGCGAATGTTGATGCCCGCCTCGCCCAAGGCGCCAAACACGCGGCCCGACGTGCCGGGACGGCGGCTCATGTTGCGGCCCACCACCGAAATGAGCGCGAGCTTGTCAACCACCGTCACGCTGTCGGGCTGCAGCTCCTGCTGCAGGTCGTTGACGATGAGGTAGATCTTGTCCTCCACGTCAGAGCCGTTAACCACGATGCCAAACGAGTCGACGCCCGTGGGGATGTGCTCCACCGACACGCCATAGCGCTCGAACACGCCCAGCGCACGGCGGATGATGCCCACGGAGTTGGACATGTGCGCCTTGCTCACGTGCACGGCCAGGAAGTCCTTCTTGCCCGCAATGCCCGTGATGAGGTGCTCGCGCGCACCCTCCTCGGCCGTCTCGCGGATGATGGTGCCGCGACGCTCGGGGTCGTTGGTATTCTTGATCTGGATGGGAATGCCCACCTCGCGCACCGGGAAGATGGCCTCCTCCTGCAGCACCGAAGCACCCATGTACGAAAGCTCGCGCATCTCGTCAAAGGTGATGCGATGAATGGTACGCGGGTCGTCCACGATGCGCGGGTCAGCCGAGAGGAAGCCCGAGACGTCGGTCCAGTTCTCGTAGATGTGCGCATCGATGCAGCGCGCAAGCACGGCGCCGGTGATGTCGCCGCCACCACGCTGGAAGAGTTTGATGGTTCCGTCGATGGTGGCGCCGTAGAAGCCCGGAAGCACGAACGAGCCCAAGCGCTGCACGGCGTCCTTCATCTGCGTGGCCGTGCGCTCCATGTCAACCGTGCCGTCGTGGCGGAACACGATGGCGTCGGCCGCGTCAAGGAACGGCATACCCAGGTACTCGGCCATAAGGCGGGCGGTAAACCACTCGCCGCGGCTGACGATGTACTCGGGCGAGAGGCTCTCGATAACGGAAGAGAACTCCTCGAACTTCTCCGCGATGGGGTACGTCAGCTTGAGGTCATTCGCGATCTCGACGAAGCGGTTCTCGATGTCCTTCAGAAGCTGCGTGCAGTCCACGTGATACGCGATGTGCGCGTTTACCAGAAGCAACAGGTCAGTGAGCTTGTTGTCGCCACTGAAGCGCTTGCCTGCCGCCGAGACCACCACAAAGCGGCGGTCGGGGTCAGAGCGAACGATGCTCTTGACCTTCTTGAACTGCTCGGCGTCAGCAACGCTCGATCCGCCGAACTTCGCGACCTTGATCATGCCTCATCCTCCCAAGGAAGTCGTGCGTAGAAGGACGTCGGGTCGCTCTCCAACGCATAGGTAAAGATCTCCCGCGCGTGCGCCGCGGTCACGGAGCGCACGAGCCAAGAGCCTTCATCATAGCGCTCAGAACCCTCGGGGGCGACGGCAGTTCTGAAAACATAGTTACTTACCAGCAGCATTGGGTCGTACTCGAGCCCTGCGGAGAAGTCGTACACCGGGCGACGCCCCGCCTGGAAGTCGAGCACGTCCTGCACCATCGCGTTTCCGGTGGGGAGGCTGCCCGCACCCTGGCCATAGAACTTGAGCGGACCGACCGTGGAGCCCTCGAGCGACACCAGGTTGAAGTTGGCGGGCACGTGCGCCTCGAGCGAGCTCTGGGGCAGGGCAACGGGCTCGACCGCTGCCGCATAGTGGCCGTCCCGCTGGATGCCGTGCCCGATGAGCTTCACCACGCGCCCATGCTCGGCAAACATCTGCATGTCGGCCTTGGTGAGGTTGCGGATGCCCGCCGTCGGGATGTCTTGCCTGCATGCGACGTTGAAGGCGACACTCGCCGCGATGATGGTCTTGTTGCGCACGTCGATGCCGTCGATGTCGTCCGACGGGTCGCGCTCCGCATAGCCAAGTGCCTGCGCCTCGCGCAGCACCACGTCGAAGTCCTTGCCAGTCTTCGCCATGGTGTCCACCAGATAGTTGGTGGTGCCGTTCATGATGCCCGAGAACGACGAGACGCTGTCGATGCGGCGGACCTTCTCGATGCTGGCGATCCAGGGGATGCCGCCGCCGCACGACGCCTCGATGAGCAGCGCAGCGCCATGCTCGCGCGCCGCAGCCGCGAACTCCTCAAAGTATGCTGCGACCACGGCCTTGTTGGAGGTAACCACCGACTTGCCCGCGTTGAGCGCGGACATAATGAACGTGTGCGCCGGCTCGAGGCCGCCCATGCACTCGATGACCAATTCAATCTCTGGGTCATGCAGGATATCGTCATAGTTGGCGGTCATGCGGGGGTCGCTCAGGCGGTCGGGAAGCTCGAGGATGCGAGCAACCTCGACGCCCTTGGCGCGAGAGGCGATGATCTCGTCGACGCCGCGGCCGACAACCCCGTGCCCCAGAAGCGCGATCTTCATATGATTCCAATCTTTCGAAACTGTGTCGCGGGCGAGTTACGCGCACAGATGAAGTTATGATACTTGCAATTACCTCATCCACGTTAGCCCACGCAAGGAGCGCATAGTGAAAACGTTCTATCACAGCACGAGGTCAGCAAACGAAGCCGTAACAAGCAAGCAAGCTATTCTCACCGGCATTGCACCTGACGGCGGCCTGTATGTATCCGACCAGCTTGGACAGCAGAAGCTCGCCCTTGCCGACGTCGTCACGTCGGGCTACCACGCCATCGCACGCCGCGTGCTGTCTACGCTGCTCTCTGACTACACGGACGACGAGATTGCCTCATGCGTCGCCAGTGCCTATGCCGAGAACTTCGACACGTCGCTGGTAACGCCGCTCTCCCCCGTCGGCTCTGACTGGCTGCTCGAGCTGTGGCATGGTCCCACCTGCGCTTTTAAGGATGTGGCACTGCAGATGCTTCCGCGCCTCATGTCGGCCGCGCGCACGGGCACGGCCGCCCAGGGCGGCGTCATGATCGTGACCGCCACCTCGGGCGACACCGGCAAGGCAGCCCTCGACGGCTTTGCGGACGTGGCTGGCACGGGCGTCACGGTCTTCTATCCCGCGGGCAAGGTCTCTGACATCCAGCGCCTGCAGATGGTGACGCAGCGTGGCGCAAACGTGGCCGTCGCCGGCATCCGCGGAACTTTTGATGATGCCCAGACGCAAGTTAAGCGCATCTTTGCCGACCGCGCACTGGCCGAGCGCCTGGCTCAGGATGGTGTGGTGCTGAGCTCCGCCAACTCCATCAACGTCGGCCGCCTCGTTCCGCAGGTCACCTACTACTTCGACGCCTACGCGCAGCTCGTGCAGGTCGGCGCCATCGCCTGCGGCGACGCGGTTGACTTCTGCGTGCCCACTGGCAACTTCGGCGACGTGCTCGCCGGCTACTTCGCCAAGCAGCTCGGCCTGCCCGTGGGGCAGCTCATCGTGGCGTCCAACACCAACAAGGTGCTCACCGACTTCATCCAGACCGGCACCTACGACCGTCGCCGCGAGTTCGTGAAGACCATCTCGCCCTCCATGGACATTTTGGTCTCCTCCAACCTGGAGCGCCTGCTGTACTACTTGTCCGACGGCGACTGCGAGCGCGTTGCCGCGTGGATGTCCAGCCTCTCCACTGAGGGCATCTACACTCTTCCCGCCGAGATGATGGACCGTATGCGCGAGACGTTCTCGTGCGGCTTTGCCACCGACGAGGAGACGCGCACCACCATCCGTACCACGTGGGACGAGCGGGGCGTGCTCATCGACCCGCACACCGCCG
>DJXA01000190.1 GCA_002449555.1 Atopobiaceae bacterium UBA7016
GACGGCCTGTTCTATCAGACCAAGGAGCAGTTTGAGGCCAAGGGCGCGACCATCCACATGGAGACCCCGGTGGAGCGCATCGACTTTGACGCCAAGGTGGTCTACGCCACGGGCAAGGACGGCACCGCCTACGCCGAGCCGTACGACAAGCTGATCCTGGCCACGGGCTCGCTTCCCATCATCCCGCGCTTCGAGGGCGGCGACCTGGAGAACATCCAGCAGGTGAAGCTGTATCAGAACGCGGCCGAAGTGGTCGAGAAGCTGAAGAACCCCGACATCAAGACCGTGGCCGTGGTTGGCGCGGGCTACATCGGCGTCGAGCTGGCCGAGGCCTTCCAGCGCAACGGCCGCCACACGCTGCTCGTGGACATGGCCCCCACCTGCATGGCCAACAACTTCGACCCGGAGTTCTCCGCCCTGATGGCCAAGAACCTCGAGGACAACGGCATCGAGGCGCACTACGGCGAGGGCGTGGACCACTTCGAGGGCGTTGACGGCAAGGTCACCAAGCTCGTCACCGACAAGGGCGCCTACGACGTGGACATGGTCTGCGTGTGCATCGGCTTCAGGCCCAACAACGAGCTGGTCAAGGACAGCGGCATGGAGCTCTTCCGCAACGGCGCCATCCTGGTGGACCGTCACCAGATGACGAGCATTCCTGACGTGTACGCCGTGGGCGACTGCGCCACCATCTTCAACAACGGGCTTGACGGCGAGCCGGGCTACATCGCGCTGGCGTCCAACGCCGTGCGTTCGGGCATCGTGGCTGGCCACAACATCTGCGGGACCGCGCTCGAGACGCCGGGCGTGCAGGGGTCGAGCGGCATCTGCATCTTTGACCTGAAGATGGTCTCGACCGGCCTGACAGAGGCCGCGGCCAAGCGCGCGGGCATCGAGGTCAAGACCACGACGGTGACGGACTGTCAGAAGGCTCCGTTCATCGAGCACGACAACCCCGACACCACCATCAAGATCGTCTACGACGCCAAGACGCGCGCGATTCTGGGCGCCCAGCTGGCGAGTACGTATGACATGAGCGGCAACATCAACATGTTCAGCCTCGCCGTGGAGAAGAAGGTCACGATTGACGAGTTCGCGCTGCTGGACATCTTCTTCCTGCCGCACTTCAACGCGCCGTACAACTACATGACCGTTGCTGCACTGAAGGCTAAGTAACCCCAGGCGCTTGTTGACCTGCCGCGCCCGCATCAGGAAGTGAAAGACCGCGCCACGAGGGTCCGACCCTCGTGGCGCGGTCTTTATTCGGTGTCGCTGTCGTAGCGCCACTCGCGGGAGCGGGCGATGGTGCCGTCCACTTGGTAGGGGTCGCAGTCGTAGCGTATGGGCTCGGTGCTGTCGGGCCAAAGCGAGCACGAGGGGTAGGACCCCAGTGCTACTACGAAGCTATACGAGTCGAGCGACATGACGTCGGTCTGCGCGGCCTCGCGAAGCTCGGCGAAGGTCGCGGGCTCGCCGTTGTGCGTCACGCTATCGTTCTCCACTACATAGATGTGCAGATAGAGGCTGCTTTCCGCGCCGTCAGACACCTGTGGTGCGAGCGCTGCCCAGACGTCGTCGAGCAGACGGTTACTTGCCGCGCAGAACTCCTCGGGTGTTTCGGGCATAAGGCCTCGCTCGACGATGACTGATGCGCGTAAGAAGGCGTCTCCGCGTTCGTTCTGCTCCAGGGCCGAAAGGGCGATGATCTGCTCATCCGACGCGCCAAGTGACTGCTGGACAACACCAAGCAGGGCGTCATCAAAGGCAGCATCGTCTGTGGGGCGGAACCAGGTGTCGAGGTAGCCGTCCTGAGAGCCCGGCAACAGCGCGCCGCGCAGACTCTCTACGGTACAGGGCCTGTCGTTCGTGCAGTAGCCCGTGAGCAGCGCATCGCCCTCGGCATGGTCAACGCGGAAGAATGAGCGTCCGGACGCGAGCGCAGCCTGGCACGTCTCCAGCGAGACGAAGCGCGTCTCGCGCTCGTTGGGATAATCGGTGGAAAGCGGGGAGTAGTCGAGCGCGGGCGGCGTGTCGGGGGCAAGCAACGTCACGTCAGCGTAGCCTCCCCACTCGGATCCATACGCATTGACGAGGTCGGTAAAGGCCTGCGGGTCGCACAGGGGGTCAGTGGTGTTGCCCTCCTCGTCCGCCTGCGCCCAGATGAAGAGCTGCGAGCCTGCGAGCAGGAAGTCGCGGTCTGCGACCAAGCCACCTTGCTGGAGGGCGGCGATGTGGTCGAGCGCCTCCTGGCGAGCCTGGCGTGCCTCGTCGATGTGATCCGTGAAGATGGCGGGCCGCTTCCAGCGCCAGTAGTCGACGGTGGCGAAGAGTCCCTCGTCGGCGCCTGACCTGCACACGAGCAGCACCTTGACGTTGTCGTCCTCGCCGCGTGTGGCAGGCGCGGGGATGGGGCCGTTGTCGGGGAAGGGGTAGGCGATGTCGACAACGTCCCAGCGCTCGTCGGTGCGCACCTGCGCGAGGTCTTGGGCGAGCTCGGCGATACGTACCCAGAGCTGCGGGTTGTTGGCATCGGTCACGTCGCCGTAGCCGGCGGAGGCGTCAGGCCAGGTGCCTGCGGCAACCTGGGCGCGATACTCGTCAACAGAGATGAGGGCGGTGTCGTCCTCGGCGTAGCGCTCGCGCTTGTCGTGGACTGAGTCTATGCAGCCGCGCAGCGCATCAAAGGTACCGAGGTCGCGGTCGTTGGTGCGCGTGTCGGAGATGAAAGCCGTGGCTTCTTTGGTGTCGCCGATGGGAGAGTCCGAGCACGAGGCCATACACGAGACGAGGCCCAGGCTGAGGGCCGTCGCGCCCAGCGCTGCGAGGGCGAGATTTGCGACAAGGTACAGTGCGAGGATGGCGAGCAGCACCTTGAGCACGGTGTGCTTGTTGCGTGGACGCTCTGCTGCGGGAGGGTTGGTGATGTCGTCGTGTGCCATAGCTGCTCCGTCCAAATCCGATGGGGCTCCGACTGGTCATCGTTGGCCTTATACCCACCCGCCACGCAACTTTCGCCCTGACCCAAAGTTGCATAAATTATTGCATGGGACTGGGGTGCCTGACACCTCAGTCCCGTGTAAGATGGGCCCATCGTGTGGATGGAGGGACCATGGCGTATCAGATTGCGCTTGCGCAGTGCGGGTATCCGGCGGATGGGAGCGTGCTGGCACAGGTTTCGTCGTTTTGCG
>DJXA01000105.1 GCA_002449555.1 Atopobiaceae bacterium UBA7016
TGCACGTCGTAGGCCAAGGGCATCGCCACGTACAGGTGCTCGCGGGCACGCTTCACCATGAACGAGATGTGGTCGGCAAGCGTCACCACCAGATTGGGCGAGAGCTCGTGGCTTACCTGCATGCGCACGATATCCGAGAACTGCGCGGCAAACTCAAGGTGTTCGGACGGGAGCTCGGCAATGAGGCCCAGGTACTTGTCATCGATGCCTACAAAGGTGCGCTTGATCTCGGACAGCGGCACGTCGCGCGGTATCTTGCCAAAGCCCACTCCGGCACCCATCACCACGACCTCGCGGCCGCGCGAGTCGATGCCGATGGCTGCGTTGTGGTTGATGCTCCTGATGACCTGCACGTGCTGCTCCTCTTCCCGTGCGTTCCATCATAGCAAGTTGAACTTGTTTAGACACTCAGACGATGTGTGGGACGGTGGGGACAGGATAGACGCTACAGCAGCTTGAGGGCGTTCTCACGCATGATGGCATCGGCATGGGCGCTGAGTTGGGCGTCACTTGCCAAGAACTCGCGCAGCGCGGCGATGCCCTTGCCCGCGATTGCCGCATTGGTGAAGGGGAAGTCGCTGCCGTACAGGATGTGGCTGGGGTTGGCGACGCTCGCCAGAAGCGGCAGCAGCGTGGGAACCGGGTTGCCCGCGAGGTCAAAGTACAGGCGCGCCAGGTTACCCGCAAAGTCGATGGGCTCCATGGCGCCCATAGCGACGAGCAGCGGCTGCACCGTCTGGATGCGGGCGGCCACGTTGGGCAGGAACGACCCGCAATGCGGCACCACGATGTGCGCGTTGGGATAGCGGGCGGGCACCTCATGGGCAATCATGTTGAGCACGGCGCGCGTGGTGTCGGCCAAGAACTCGTACAGGGGCACGGGGCCGGACGTGAAGAGGCCCTCACGCAGCGGCTCGGGGCGGTGCGGGTGCAGAATGACCAGCTTGCCGCGCTTGTCGACCTCGGCAAAGAGGGGGTCAAGCGACGGGTCTCCCAGATAGAGGCCGCGCGAGTTGCTCGCCAGCTTGATGCCAACGGCGCCCAGCTCATCCATGGCGCGCACGGCCTCGGCGCATGCGGCGTCAACGTCAGGCAGCGGCAGCACGGCACAGAACGCGAAGCGGCCGGGATGGCGTGCGACGACCTCAGCCGTCCAGTCGTTGAACCGACGGCAGAACGCCGCGGACTCCTCCGCATCGCCAAAGAACGGCTGCGGGGACGAGAGCGAGAGCAACTGCAGCTCGATGTCGTTCTCGTCCATAAAAGCGATGGTGGCATCCTCGTCAAAGGCGGGCAGCGGGAAGCCATCCTCCCTCGTTGCGTCATGGGCGGCAAGCAGGTGAAGGTAGTCCTGGTTGAGCAGATGTCCGTGCATGTCAATGGCACGTGTCATGATCATCCCTTCCATCGGTAATCGTTTCGTCCTTGATGATACTGCCTAGGCTGCAATTCAGGTGCGCCATACCGATGGACGTTGGTCATCGTTGTCATAACGCACGGTCATGACAGCAAGTCTGAGCCGGCATTTGTGCGCCGCCCAAAACGCCTGCATACTCAGGGTATGGAGAGGAGCATCACATGAACATCCTGGTTCTTCAGGCAAGTCCCAACCTCAAGGGATCAACGGCCATCCTTACCGACGAGTTCTGCCGCGGAGCGCGTGATGCGGGGCACAGCGTGACGCGTGTGGACGTAGACCGTCTGAACATCGCTCCCTGCACGGGCTGCGTTGCCTGCGGCTATGAAGGCCCCTGCGTGCAGCACGACGACATGGACGCGTTGCGCGAGCAGATCTTGGCCTCTGACATGCTGGTCCTGGCTACGCCGCTCTACTACTACGGCATGGCTGCTCAGCTCAAGACTGTGATTGACCGCTTCTGCTCGGCCAACTCCTCCATTACGGGCCGCAGGCTGCGCTCGGCGCTCATCACCGTGGCATGGAACGCCGACGACTGGACCTTTGAGGCGCTTGAGGCACACTACAACACGCTCGTACGCTACCTGCAGTGGCGCGACTGCGGCCGCGTGCTGGGCTATGGCTGCGGGACGCCTGCCATGACGCGTGCCTCGCGCTATCCCAAGGAAGCCTACGCGCTCGGCCGTGGCCTGTAGCATGGCGTGGGCTGCAGGGCTACGACTCGCGTGCCAGCTGCTGGTAGCGTTCGCCCCACGTGCGCATGGTGTCGATGACCGGCCCCAGGCTCTTGCCGAGGTCGGTCAACGCATACTCGACGTGTGGTGGTACCTCGGGGTACACGCGGCGCAGCAGAAGCCCCGACAGCTCCATGTCGCGCAGGTTCTGCGTGAGCACCTTCTGCGAGATTCCGCCCACCGAGCGCTGAAGCTCGCCAAAGCGGCGCGGCCCCGCCAAGAGGTCGCGCAGGATGAGCGGGCGCCACTTGTTGCCCACCAGCTGTACGCACGTCTCAACCGGGCACGCCGGAAGGCTCTCGTAGGGGCGCAGGGTGTCACTTCTGTGCTCAACGTACTCTTCTGCGTTCATGGGTGTCCTTAGTTACCTTGGGGTACCTACCTGACAAAAAGCTGCCTACTTTCAACCAATCGAACCATACTCTACCATCAAGTTGACCAAGAGATGCGGAGGAGGAGTCATGGCACGGTTGCAGGTTGTGGGCGGCGTGAAGCCGGAAAGCTCGATGTACGGCTTTGAGCTTGCGCGGTTGCGTAAGGCCTTAAGTGAGGCGGACGCGGTGCTTGTCGGCGCCGGAGCAGGCCTTTCTACCTCGGCGGGGTTCACGTACGCAGGGGAGCGCTTCCAGCGCAACTTTGCTGACTTCGCCGAGGCGTACGGATTCACCGACATGTATTCGGGCGGGTTCTACCCCTTCCCAACGCCCGAGGAGCGCTGGGGCTTTTGGAGCAGGAACATCTGGTGCAACCGCTACGAAGACGCGCCGAAGGACACCTATGACAAGGTGCGGCGTCTCGTGGAGGGCAAAGAGTGCTTTGCCATCACCACCAACGTTGACCACTGCTTCCAGAAGGCTGGCTGGGACAAGAGCCGCCTGTTCTACACGCAGGGCGAC
>DJXA01000027.1 GCA_002449555.1 Atopobiaceae bacterium UBA7016
GCCATCTTCCTGGCGAGCCCGGCGAGCTCCTACGTCACCGGCGTCCAGCTCCCCGTCGACGGTGGCTACACCTGCATGTAAACGTACCACGGGTGACAAGCCCACATCGAGTGCGCCATAAATGTCGGGTCCGCGCCGCGCGGGCCCGACATTTTGCGGTAGCCTACGGCGAGTGGGGCCCCACGGCCGCCTTCGCCTTTGGCTGCCAGCGTCTTCTGGAGTTGGGCCACGACGACTGGGTGCGCACGCTCACCGTCGAGACGCCCGCGAGGCTGCTCGCGTTCTAGGACTTCGCCGACAGCAAGCTTTACAGGGCCTCCTTCGGGAGGCCCTTGTTTTGTATACTGTATACAGCACATGGAATGGAGGCCTCATGTCAACCGTGGTTATCTCAGGTCGCGTGGACGAAGACGTCAAGGTTCGCGCAGATGCGGTCATTCGCGCCGCCGGGTTAACGGTCGCACGTGTCATCAACGACGTGTGGCTCTCTATCGCCGAGTCGGGCGAGCTTCCTGTCGCTTCGAGCCTTTCCGAGGGGCGGGCAGAGAAGACGGCCACCTTCGAGTCGTTCATGGAGTGGTTCGATGGGCTGCCTTCCCAGAACGAGGCGTACGTCCGCATGACCGATGAAGAGATACTCGCAGGTAGGGTGAGCGACTATGCATAGGGTCCTCTTCGACACCAACATCCTGCTCGATGCCGTCACGCCCAACAGGCCGGAGCAGCATGAGGCCCACAGGCTCCTCGCTCGCTGCAACGGCGATGGCGACATGGGCATCGCCTGTGGGCTCTCGCTCAAGGACGTCTACTACGTCATGTGCAGGCGCTTCGACGAGCCCACGGCGCGCAAGGCGGTCGAGTGGCTCACCAAGCTGCTTGCCATAGGGCCGATAGGAGCCGAGGAGTGTCTCGATGCGCTCGGCTCGAATGAGCCCGACTTCGAGGACGGGCTTATTCGTTCGTGCGCCGAGCTCAACGACGTGGATTTCATCATCTCGCGGGATAAGGACGCATTTGCGGGTTCTACGGTGCGGTGCGTCACCGCGAGAGAGTATCTCACAAAGGTGGTGGAGCAAGACGAGAGGCGTCTGGGCTTTGCGTGGTGACGCGGACTCATCGAGGTCGAGGTGAGAGCGTGCCTCCTCAAAGCATGTGACCGGTGAGTGGTGCGCTGTGCGCTGATATGATTGCGGAGGCAATCCTTGACCGTCGTGAGGGGGCATCCCATGAAGATCCGCAAGCTGACCGAACCGCGCGAATGGCTTGAGAGCGAGCGCGTCATCGCTACCGCCTTCCTGCATCCGTGGAACGAAGACGAGGTCAAGGCACAGATTGACGCGCAGGTACAGGGCGTCGCGCCGCGGGCGGAGGAGGCATGGGGGCTCTTTGAGGGTGATGCGATGCTGACGAGCATCTCAACCCTGCGCCATCGTCTCTCGTTTGGCGGGCAGGAGATCCTTGCCGGCGAGGTGCACATGGTGGGCTCGCTGCCTGAGGGTCGTGGCGGCGGTGGCGTACGTCGCCTCATGGGAGAAATCCTGCGCGACTTCCTGGCGCGTGGCGATGCGCTCGCCGTGCTCATCCCGTTCTCGTGCTCGTTCTACCGCCAGTTTGGCTTTGAGATAGCGGCGCGCATGGTCGACCAGCGGGTGGCTATCGAGCAGCTCGCGGGCTTTGTGTGCGACCTGCGGGCGACACGCGTGTGGGATGAGGCGGACCTCGTGCCGGTGCGGGCCCTTTGGGATGCCCATGCGCGCCGCAGCGACCTTGCCGAGCTGCGCGATGATGCCGCATGGGCATGGCGCGGCAACGGCAACTTCGGCGAGCCTGACTTCCTGCACCCTGACCGGCAGCGTTACACCTACGTGCTGTGGGACAGGGCCGGGAGCCCTTGTGCCTACGTGCGCTTCTCCTTCTTCCATGAGCCTGACCGGCCGTTTGTGGGCGAGCTTCAGGTGGAAGACCTTGTGTGGCAGGGCCCTGAGGCGCTGCGTGCCGCGCTCGGCTTCCTCTACCGCATGCGCGCCAAGGTGAGCCACGTCAACTTCACGCTGCCTGACCTCGACCTCTCCTTGCTGGCACCGGAGTCCGACAAGGTCGAGCAGCGTGTCGACAGCCATGTGATGGCGCGTTTGCTGGACGCGCCGACGCTCCTGCGCCTGATGCCGCAGCCGTACGACACGGGCTCCTACGTGCTCGGCATTGAGGACGCCTTCTTGCCCGAGGCCGCGGGACGTTGGAAGGTCGCGTATGGGGAGGGGCGCGCGACATCCGTCGAGCCCACGGACAGTGAGCCCGACCTGCTTGTCGACGAGACGACCGCGGTGCAGCTCATCCTTGGACGAGCTGGTCTAGAAGACGCGCTCTACCGTCCTGACGTGCGCGTCATTGACCACGCGGAGGTGCTGGCCCGTGCCTTCGTGCGCCGTCCAACGCACCTCTCGCTCGGGTAGGCGGCCCTGCGGGGAGCCGCGCGTCCGCAGTGCCGAGGAGGGCTGGGGCGTCAGCGCTCGGCCTTGAAGCTGGCGATGTACTCCACGTTCTCGGGCAGGGCGAGCTGCGGATTGTTGAACGTAAAGCCTCCCTGGATGCCGTCCTCCTGTCGCGCGAGGTCGAAGTGCGCGAGCGCGATGCCCAGGTCAAAGCGCTGGATGTCGTCCGCGCCACGTGCCTTCATGGAGTGCGCCTCAAAGAAGTGCACGGTATCGCCTGAGACCACCGCGCGCCACGGCTGCTTGTTGGCCGCCGAGGGCGCGAGACGGAGCAGCTCGAGGGGCTCGCCAAAGACCCCTGCCCCAGCAGGGGAGAGCGGCGTGCCGAACGACTCTCCATAGAAGAGCTGCTCCCAGGGGAAGCGCTCGTCCGCCTTGATGGCCTTGCGCATCATAGACTCGCGCATCGAGCGCTTTGTGGCGGGATAGCCCACGGGGCTGGCCACGGGCATGACCTCGTCGGGCGTGACGTCCATGGCCTTCTCGAACGCCTTGCGGTTGAGCGAGGCGGCGAGCATCACGGTGCCGATGCCGCGCTCGGTGGCATGCAGGCAGAACTCCTCGAACGCATACCCGCAGGCAAGGACGCCAAGCGGCGTGCGTGCCATAGGGGGCCTCCTTGCGTCATGTCTGCCGCTATGCCTTGCGGATGGGGTGTCTGACCACGGTCTTCATCTTAGCGGGGTCGGCCTTGCGCGGGTCGGAGAGATAGATCTCATGGTGGCGGCGCGTGTCGGAGAAGTCCGGCACATAGCCCTGCGCCTCGGCAAACGCGTGCATGGCATCGACGGTGGCGGGCTCGTTGTCATAGGGGCCCACATGCATGCACTGCACGCAGAGGCCCTCGTCGACCTCAACGAGACGCACGGGCGAGAAGTCGAGCCGCTTCTTGGCCGTGGCCGTCTGCACGGCCCACGTGAAGTCAGCGTCGGTCACAAACTCGGGCACGCGAATGACCGACACCCACTGGAAAGACGCCTTGTTTGCATAGTCAACGCCCGCGATGTCAGGCTGCCACCAGAAGCCCTCCAGCGGCGGGACCACGTACTGGTAGAAGCCCTCGATGGCATGGTCAGTCTTGTAGCTCATCTTGAGGGTATAGGCCATGCCGTAGAGCAGCTCAAGCGCATGCTGATATGCGCCGCCCGCCTCGTTTGGGTCACCCTGTCCCTCCACGGCAAGGAAGCGCATGGCCGGTACCTCAATGATGGAAGGCTTCGTCTTGGGCTGGTACAGGTCTCGATACTCCTTCTTGAAGTCGAACGCCATAGCTGCCTCCATTCACGTGTCTGGCTGACAAGTATAGAACAATTGTACGATAAGTGGCCGAAAGGGGCTACCCCCAATGTCTACTCGCCCCTTCGTCCACTCACATGCACTACTGTTATGACTAAATACAAATAATAGGAATTGGTAATCCTTTCTCTCAGGTCAGACAATAGAGCCAACGACCACGGAGAAAGGAAATGCCATGCAGGACGTACCGCTTCAGCTTACGCAGGACTGGGACAAGGTCTTCCCCCAGAGCGACCTCGTTGACCACGAGAAGGTCACCTTCCACAACCGCTATGGCATCACGCTGGCGGCCGACCTCTACAAGCCCAAGGGCGCCGAGGGCAAGCTGGCGGCCCTTGCCGTGAGCGGCCCGTTTGGCGCCGTCAAGGAGCAGAGCTCGGGCCTGTACGCGCAGACCATGGCCGAGCGCGGCTTCCTCACCATTGCGTTTGATCCGTCGTTTACCGGCGAGAGCGGCGGCGAGCCGCGCCGCATGGCCTCGCCCGACATCAACACTGAGGACTTCTGCGCTGCGGTTGACTACCTCAGCTGCCGCGATGACGTGGATGCCGAGCGCATCGGTATCATCGGCATCTGCGGCTGGGGCGGCATGGCCATCAATGCCGCAGCACTTGATCCGCGCATCAAGGCGACCGTGGCCTCAACCATGTACGACATGAGCCGCATCGCGCGCGAAGGCTATTATGGCGCGGCCGACAGCAAGGAGGCTCGCGACGAGCAGCGTGCCGCGTGGGCAGCCCAGCGTACTGCGGACTACGCCTCGGGTACCTACGTGCGCGCCGGCGGCGTGGTTGACCCGCTGCCCGAAGACGCCCCGCAGTTCGTCAAGGACTACTACGCCTACTACAAGACCCCGCGCGGCTACCACGAGCGCTCCGGCAACTCCAACGACGGCTGGAACGTGACGGGCACCATCTCCTTCGTCAACCAGCCGCTGCTTTCTATGGCGGGCGAGATCGACAACCCCGTGCTCATCATCCACGGCGAGAACGCCCACTCCCGCTACTTTGGCGAGGGCGCATTTGCGCTGCTCAAGGGCGAGAACAAGGAGCTCATGATCATCCCCAGCGCTAACCACTGCGACCTCTATGACGGTGGCGAGGGCGACTACATCCCCTTCGACAAGCTGCAGTCCTTCTTTGAGGAGAACCTGGTCTAGCGCCATTCCCTCTGGTGCTGCGGTGATATTGCCGGCCTCGATGCGTTCCTAGCATCGAGGCCGGCTTTTCAATTCACGCGGTCTGTCCGGTGGCCTGCTGGCGTGCTAGGCAAGGAACATGAAGTCCTGCAAGACATGCATGGCGTAAGACGTCAGGATGTTCTTGGTGCGCATATACAGGAACAGGTCGAAGATCGAGCCCAAGCCTTGGATGAGCAGGATCTGCACGATGGCGCCATTATAGGCGCGGAAGTGCGCCATGCCAAAGACGAAGAGAGTGACGGCGATAGCGATTACGATGCCCATCTTTCGGTTACCCGTACGCTGAAACGCGAGAATGAGCACGCCCAAGAAGATGTTGAGCTTGACCATCTCCTCGCCAAAGAGCTGAAGGGCCATTTAGCCATAGAACGCCGCGTCGTGGGTCTCGTTGACCACCGCATTGCCCTGCGCCCCAAGGCCTGCCTTTACCAGTACCATGCCGACGCCAAGGCCATATGCGATGGTGAGGACGAGCATGACGATTATCAGCGGGAGGTCGCCAAGGCGCGGCTTTTTGATGATGGTGAAGATGTTGCCGCGCGCGACGATGAGGTAGGGCACGAGGGTGCCGAAAAACAGGGTAAAGGCCTTGACGCTGCGCACATCTGGCAGGAACGAAAGCGCGAGGAGCGACCCCAGGGCACTTGCAATGAGCAGGATGGGCTGCCAAAGCCCCATGGTTTCATCGTTGTAGAGGGGGAAGTCCATCCCTTTGCGCTCCCAGAAGAACAGGTTTGGCTGTGCCTCTACCGTCGATGCCATGTGCCGTGCCATATCGCGGCCTCCCGTCTGGATACGTCGCCTTGTCCTGAGACCATGATAGCGATATGCACGGATGAGCTGCGCCTATGCGCGTAGCTTATGACAATGAGAAGTAACAGGCATTTGTTGGGCGCGTCAGCAGGTCCTATCATCAAAGGTAACCCAAACATAAAGGAGGATTCCCATGATTGACGAGCGTATTGGTGTTGAGCTGAGCGACTTCCCTGTGGGCGACGTGAACCCGGCCTCGCAGTGGTTCTCGGGCGAGACGTACCTTTCCGTGCTCACCAACGAGCAGGTTCCGGCCTTCAACGTTACCTTTGCCCCTGGTTGCCGCAACAACTGGCACATCCATCACGCCACTAAGGGCGGCGGCCAGATGCTCATCTGCGTGTTCGGCCGCGGCTGGTACCAGGAGTGGGGCAAGCCTGCGCGCGAGCTGCACGCTGGTGACGTGGTAAACATCCCCGCTAACGTCAAGCACTGGCATGGCGCTGCGGCTGATGGGTGGTTCCAGCACGTGGGCCTCGAGATCGAGGGCGAGGACGCTTGGAACGAGTGGCTCGAGCCCGTCTCCGACGAGGAGTACGCCAAGCTTGGCTAAAGCATGCAAACCCTTTCCAAAAGGGACGGGCCCCAATGGGAATTCCCCATTGGGGCCTGTCCCTTTTGGGAGCCCGCGTCCTACAGTGTCTGTTTCTGCGCGCGGCGCCAGGCCAGCAGGTCCATGTCGGCGTGCTCAAGCTCGTGCTTCAGCGCGGCCACGATCTGCTCCTTGCGACCGAGGAAATCGGGCCCGGTTAGAATGGCGCCGCCGATGGTGTGGTGCGTGATGAAGGCACTGTCGCACTCGAGGTTCTCAACAAACAGCAGCTCCTCTTCCATCATCTCGCGCTCAGTGAGCGGGTCGAACGCGCCGCGTTCGGCATCGGCCAAGAGCGGTGTTCCGGGGAAGAGCGTGAGGCCGCCGGTGCCCACCACGATGGGGTGCGTCTGGTTGAAGATCTCCGCGGAGTGCAGCGCGTGCTCGCGGCTGTGGCTGCGGCCGGCAACGCCGTTCAAAAAGGTGTGCCAGTAGGCGATGCCCGCCTCGTCGAGCTTCGCGCACTGCTCGACGATGTCAGAGGCGTGATAGCCCTTGTGAATGCGGTCGAGCGTCCAGTCGTTGCCGCTCTCGGTGCCCATCGAGATCTCGTTCAGGCCCAGCTCGCGCAGGTGGCGCAGCTGCTCAACGGTCTTGTTGCGCAGGTCGGTGACGCGTCCGGCGGCGTAGACGTGCTCCATGTCGGGCAGGTACTCGCGGATCTTCTCCAGGATGGGCGCCATCTTGTCAAAGGACAGGACGAGCGGGTTGGCGGAGAGCAGCTGGATGGTGCGCGCGTGCGGTGTCATGGTGGCAATCTCGGCGAGATCGGCCTCTACCTCGTCCATGGGGGCGACGCCAAAGCGCACGCCCTTGTACATGGTGCAGAACGCGCACTTGTTGTGCGTGCAGCCGCGGGTTACTTCCAGAAGCGGCCATGTGGGCCAGTAGGGGTTGCGATAGACAGGTTCGGTAAAGTGCATGGTTGGCCTTTCTCGTGCCGTGGTGTACGTAGCTAAGGTACCGCGCTGGACGCCTCCTGTGACCGTACACTTTGCTAATATGTACGGTTATGAACAGAAGGGAGCGGGTATGGCAGCACGTGACACCAAGCGCATGTTTGCGGACGAGCTTGAGGCGATGATGGCCACCATGCCACTCTCTAAGGTGCGGGTGGCCGAGCTCTGCGTGCGCCGCGGCGTGGAGCGCCGCGTGTTCTACTATCACTTCAAGGACAAGTACGATCTGGTGGCTTGGATGTTTGAGCAAGACCGCGCAGCCGCGGCGGCAACGTGCGGCCCCTATACGCAGGAGTTTTATGCCGAAGCGCATCGGCTGTTATGGGAACGGCGCGACTTCTACCGCCGAGCCTTCGAAGAGGACGAGCAGAACTCCATCGAGCGCTACCTGCTGCAGTTTAGCGTGGAAGCCAACGAGCTTGCGCTCAAGCGCTACCTGGGAACCGCGAGGCTCGCGCACGAGTATGCGTTTGAGGCGCGCCACTTTGCCCATGGCAACGTGGGATGCGTCATCGACTGGCTGCGCGGAGCGCTGGCAGCCACGCCACATCAGCTAGCGGCGTCCATGTTTGCCTGCATGCCGCAGACGCTTTGCGCAGCGTATGATGCGCTTGCCAAATAGCCCTTGCCGATGACGCCTGCCGAAGGCAGACGTCTGCGGCGTCATGCCGCTTACGGCTGAAATCATTCATATTATCGATTGAATTATTCTACAAACAATAATGATTACCAGCACAAATAATATGAAATCGATTACAGGCACGCGCTGGTATTCGTCTCGTTTAAGGAGGGCTCCAATGGCTATGCTCATCAATCTCTTTCCCAAGCATAACTGGCGCCTACGCCACCATCTTCAGGCGCCGAGCGGCAACATCACCGACCCCAATGGCCTCTGCCAGTTCAACGGCGCGTATCACGTCTTTCACCAGTACGTGCCCCGCTGGCCCAAGCTCGGTCACGGCTGGGGACATTGGGTGAGCGAGGATCTGCTCACGTGGCGCTGGCTGGGTGGCGCCATCATGCCCAGCTGCGAGTACGACGAGGGAGGTTCGTACTCTGGTTCCGCTGTGGAGCGCGACGGGGCACTTTGGTGCTACTACACGGGCAACGTGCTCGAGCCCGGTGACTACGACTACGACTACGCGGGGCGCCAGGCAAACGAGACCCTTACCATCACGCGCGAAGGACTCACCTTTGGCGAGAAGGTGCCCGTCCTGCGCAATCCCGACTATCCCGCCTATTGCTCCAATCATGTGCGCGATCCCAAGGTGTGGGAGCAAGACGGGAGCCTCCACATGATGCTCGGTGCCCGCACGCGCAACGACCATGGTTGCGTGCTGCTCTATCGTTCAGATGATGGGCTTTCTTGGCAGCTGGAGGGCACCTGTACCTCGGCTTCGGGCAAGCCCTTTGGTTACATGTGGGAGTGCCCCAACGTGGCCGAGCTGGGTGGGCGCGAGTATCTCTTTGTGTGCCCGCAGGGCGTGCCCAAGCAGGAGTATGCCTACCAGAACATCCACATCTCCGGCTACTTCCCGCTGCCCGGCCGCGCCATCGACCTGCTCTCTGGCGATTCGGGTCTCATGGACGCCGAGGCGCCCTACGGATGCATCGACGAGACCACCTTTGTGGAGCTTGACTATGGCTTCGACTTCTATGCCCCGCAGCTCTTTACCGACAAGTCCGGCCGCACCATGCTCACTGCTTGGGTTGGCGTGCCCGACATCGAGCTGCAGTACGAGGTTCCCACGGAGGGCTGGGCGCACACCATCACCATGCTGCGCGAGGTGACGGTCAATGCTGCTGGCCGCGTGTGCCAGTGGCCGGCAGCTGAGATGGACGGCCTGCGGCTTGCCGAGGTGCCCTTCACGGCGGAGGCGGCGCACGGAGCCTCCGGCCTCATGGGCTCGTCCGACTATGACCTCTACACCATGGAAGGCGCTGTGGGCGCGCGATTTGATGGCGTTGCCGATGTGACGATTGAGGGCATCGAGGGCCCAGGGCGCCTGATGCTTAACGGCGACCTCGAACTGGTGGTGGACGACCGCGAGGCTGACCTGGTGTTTCTCGGACAGGCAGGCCGTTTCAGGACGCTGCGACGCATGCCGCTCACGGCGCTCTCGGCGGGTCGCATCGAGAGCCTGCGCGTGATGGTGGACACCTCGGTAGTGGAAATCTTCGTCAACGGCGGCGAGGTGACGATGACCACGCGTTGGTTCCCGCTCGACATCGCTCATCTGTCGGTGACCTCAACCTTTGCCGGCGAGCATCACGGCTGGGCTCTGCGCGACTTTACGTTCGAGAACGTGGGATAGCCGCAGGATCGTACGCTTTGCGGTTCGCGCAAAGGGGAGACCCGGCGCGCGAAGGGTGGGAAAGCTGCTACATTTCGACCCCAGTACCAAAGAGGTGCTGGGGTCGATTGATGCATGCGCGTTATCCCGCACTTCTCGTGGGTGCATGCGTTCAACGATGACGTGGCAGTGGACCTCGATGGCAACCGCGTGATGTGCGACGGGCGCCCCGTCACCCTCATGCGCTGGCTGGGTAGGCAGCGCCGGGCATAACGACATCAGGCACACGCCTTGACTCATGGTGGCCACTGGGGGATGTCCTCCGGTGGCCACTACGCTGTTACCGACGCGTGCGGTGAGCCCCACATACGGGTTGCTACAATACGCCCAGATAGGTCCCATATGAGAGGAGCCCTCATGGCAAAGGTCGTCTGCAACTT
>DJXA01000107.1:0-6645 GCA_002449555.1 Atopobiaceae bacterium UBA7016
CGCTCCTTCTCGCCCAGGATCAGCATGTACGGCACGCGGTCGATGGCACGAGCCTCGCGAATCTTGTAGCCGATCTTCTCGTCGCGCTCGTCAACCTTCACGCGGATGCCGGCCTTGCGCATGGCAGCGCCGATCTCAAGCGCGTAGGCGCGGGTCTTCTCGGAGACGGGCAGGATCTTGACCTGGCACGGAGCAAGCCACGTGGGGAACTTGCCGGCGTACTGCTCGGTCAGCATGCCGATGAAGCGCTCGAAGCTGCCGAAGCCCGCACGGTGGATCATGATGGGGCGGTGCTTCTCGCCGTCAGCGCCGGTGTACTCAAGCTCGAAGTTCTGCGGAAGCTGGAAGTCGAGCTGGATGGTGCCGCACTGCCACGTACGGCCCAGGCAGTCCTCCAGGTGGAAGTCGATCTTGGGCCCGTAGAAGGCGCCGTCGCCCTCGTTCAGGATGTAGTCCACGCCCATGGCCTCAAGAGCGTCCTTCAGGCCGGCCTCGGCAAGCGCCCAGTCCTCGTCAGAGCCCATGGAGTTGTCCGGACGGGTGGAGAGCTCGACGTGATACGGGAAGCCGAACTGCTGGTAGTAGGACGTGATGAGGTGCGCGGTCTCGGTCACCATCTCGGTGATCTGGTCGGGGCGCACGAACAGGTGGGCGTCATCCTGCGTGAAGGAACGCACGCGGAACAGGCCGTGCAGCGCGCCACGCAGCTCGTGACGGTGGTCAAGGCCGGCCTCGGCAAGCTTCAGCGGCAGATCGCGGTACGAACGCGGCTTAGACTTGAAGATGAGACAGGCGCCCGGGCAGTTCATGGGCTTGACCGCGTAATCCTCCTCGTCAATCACCGTGGTGTACATGTTCTCCTTGTAGTGGTCCCAATGACCGGAGGTCTCCCACAGCTTGCGGGACAGGATGATGGGCGTCTGTACCTCCTCGTAGAGGTACTGGGCCTGCATGTCATGCCAGTAGTCCATGAGGGCGTTCTTCAGGCGCATGCCGTTGGGCAGCCAGAACGGGAAGCCCGGGCCCTCGTCGGCCATCATGAAGAGCTCCATCTCCTGGCCGATGCGACGGTGGTCGCGCTTCTTGGCCTCCTCGAGGAAGGCGAGGTGGGCCTCAAGCTCCTCCTTGCTGGGGAACGCGATGCCGTTGATGCGGGTGAGCATCTTGTTGTTGGCGTCGTTCTTCCAGTAGGCGCCCGAGACGCCGGTCAGCTTGAAGGCCTTGAGCGCCTTGGTGTAGAGCACGTGCGGACCTACGCACATGTCGACGTACTCGCCCTGCTTGAAGAAGGTGATGCGCGCGTCCTCCGGAAGGTCGCCGATGTGCTCGACCTTGTACTTCTCGCCGCGGTCCTGCATGTGGGCGATGGCCTCTTCGCGCGGGAGCTCGTAGGTCTCGAACTTCAGGTTCTCCTTGACGATCTTCTTCATCTCGGCCTCGATCGCGGGGAAGTCGTCCTCGCTGATCTTCACGCCCTCCGGCAGGTCCACGTCGTAGTAGAAGCCGTTGTCGGTGGCGGGGCCGTAGGCAAAGTCAGCCTCGGGGTACAGGCGCTTGATGGCCTGCGCCAGCACGTGGGAGGTACTGTGGCGAATGACGTGCAGCTCTTCGCCCTCAGGACACTCGGCCACATGACCGTCGTTGTACAGGATCTTCATGGGTATCTCCTCGGTAGATATATAGTGCCTGGTCGATTATCGCAGATACCCGCGCATATGGTAGTGAGGGGATAAAAAACAAGCGAATGTTGACATCCCGGGCGCACTTCCGGTCAACATTCGCAAAAACGAAAGACGCCCCGAAGGGCGTCCTTTCAAGCAGCTCTGTTACCAGCCTTACTGGATGCGGGTGCGGCAGTACGGGCACACCTTCCAGTCTGCGTTCAGCGGACGGTGGCACGTGGGGCAAACGTTGCGCACCTGCGTGTTGCAGATCGGGCAAACGATGAAGTCGCGGTCGATGGGAGCGCCGCACTTGGGGCAGATGCCGTAGTGCGACAGCTGATGCTCGCGCAGGGCGATGTCCAGGTCCTGCTCCTCGCGGTCTACCAGGTAAGAGCTGGGGCGCAGGATGACGTAGGCAAGCAGGCCGACAATGGGGATGACGGAGATGACCGCCCACAGCCACCACGGCTCGGCACCACGACGCTGCGCGTCACGGATGACGTACACGATGGACAGGATATAGAGCATCACCATGCAGGCCACCATCAGGTAGAGCACCATGCGGACCTCAGGTGTAATAAGCTGATCGAGCAGTTCTTCCATAGTTCAGTCTCCTTCACAACCGGCTGAACGAGTTTGGGAGCCCCAAACACACGGGCGCGATTCATACAGTCAACGATTGTAGCAGAGCACGCCCCTCACAGAACGGCTCGACGGATATATCACACAGGGATACTTTGCGCTATGCGGCGTGCGGGAACCAGACGTTCAGGTCGACCGGCCAGTCGAAGCCCGGCATGTCACCGTGCTGGTCGTACTGCCAGCAGTTGCACTGCACGTCGCAATAGCCATCATACTGGGCAACCCACTTGGCCCACTGGTCAAAGCACGGGTCGGTGAGCAGGTACTCCCACCAGCTGGCGCTGGAGTACACGCCCGGAAGGCGGCCAGCCACAACCATGCGACCGCAGAAGGTGCGTGCCACCTCGGTCAGGATGCCGGCGGACTCGGGCTCGCTGAGCTCGACCCACTCAAGATCGAGGAAGACGGGCAGCTGGGGGCTGTAGCCCTGCAGCGCGTCAGCAACAAACTCAGCCTCGATGGCCGCATCCCACGCGTCCACCGCGGTTGAGTAGAAATAGACACCATACGGAATGCCCAGACGCTCGCACTCGCTTGCGTTGTGGGCAAATTGCTCATCGCCATAGCACTCGGAGGACCACTCATACGATCCGCCGACGCGCAGGATGGCAAAGTCTACGTAATCGGACAGCGTCTCCCAGTCAATCGTGCCGTTCCACTCGCTGACATCCACGCCAACCAGCCAATCGCCCTCGGCGGCGTCGTTCCAGTCATCGAAGTATGCAACGTTGGAGTGCTCGTCAGGCGAAGGCAGCGAGACGTACTCGAGGTCACGAGACAACCCATCCTCCGACTCGCCCTCGTACCAGGCGCCGTCGGATTGGGTCTCCGCGAGCTGTATGTCATCCGAGCCGTCTCCCTCACCCAGGGCGATTCCCGGGGCCATCACTAGCGCGATGTTCAAGACCGTAGCCAGCGCTAGGATGCACAGGAAGAGGCGGCTTTTTGATTTCCCCATAAACACAGCCTCTCGTCTGCCTCGCATAATGCGAGGTATACGCTGACCCATTATAGGGCTTCATTCAGCTGGTTACACGTCACCTCAGGAATCCAAACTTTCAACGCAAACTTGAGGGTTTACGCCCTCAGGAGGCGCGCAACCTCCCCCGCAAGCGTGATCGAGCCACATGCGAGGTAGGAAATCTCCGCAAGTTCAGAGACCGCTTCGGCCACCGTGGGGTAAACGCCGCGCACGTCAGCGCCTTGCTTGCGGAAAAGCTCAGCCAAATCTGCCGCGGGCAGCGCGCGAGCCGACATCGTCTGCGTAACGTAGACGCACGGGAACTCGTGGGCCAAAAGCGCCACCATGCCGGCGCAATCCTTGTCGGCCAGCGCAGCACAAAGCAGGGCTGGACGGTTTGCGGCAGTGGGGTCAATGGCGCGCACGGCCGTGAGGAACGTCTCCACCGACTGCGGGTTGTGGCACGCGTCAATGATGATGGGCGGGTTGGTGCGCAGCAGGTCGAAGCGACCCGGCGTGGGGCACTTCACCACGGCCTCGTAGAGCAGCGTCGAGTCAAGCGTGCGGTCTAGATGCGCCTCGGCCAGCGTCACGGCGCAGGCAATGTTGGCCGCCTGGTAGGCGGGCTTGACGGCGGCAAGCTCACCGTACGTGGCGCGCGGAGTGTTCACCGTCAGCTCCAGCGGGGCACCGAGACGCGCGGGGCGCTTGGTGATCACGTAGCTCGCGTGGGGCAGGTCGGCGTGGCCACGCGGCACGCCTGGGTGCATCTCGCCCTTGGCGTCGTCCAGGTTGATCGGCCGAAGCAGCACGGGCTTGGTGCCTACCGCCTCGCACTGCGCCAGGAAGACGTCCTCCACGCTGTCGGGCGTAGCGGTTCCCACGCCCAGCACGCACGGGCGGCCCGGCTTGATGATCGCGGCCTTCTCGCCCGCGATAGCCTCCAGCGTGTCGCCCAGCACGTGCATGTGGTCAAGGCCGATGCCCGTGATGGCCACCGTGCGGATGGACTTCACGGCGCTCGTGGCGTCCCAACGGCCGCCCATGCCGCACTCCAACACGGCGACGTCCACGCCCGCCTCGGCATAGACCACGCATGCGGCAACCGTGAGCAGGTCAAACTCGGTGATGTCGTAGGGGCGCTCCCCCGCCGCCGAGCGGCGCTCGTTCACGCGCTCGCCCGCCACGGCCGCGGCGGCGATACCGCGCGCGAAGGCCTCCTCGCTTACCGGCGCGCCGTCAACCTCCATGCGCTCGGTGTAGCTGACCAGCTCAGGGCTGGTGTAGAGCGCCGCGCGATAGCCCTCGGCACGCAGGATGGCCGCCGTATAGCGCGAGGTAGACGTCTTGCCGTTGGTGCCGGCAATCTGCAGCGACTCGAAGCTGAGGTCGGGGTCACCCAGCTCGGTCAGCATGTCCTCGACCGTCTCGAGCATGGGGCAGATGCCAAAGCGCAGCGCCGCGTGCAGGCGGTGCAGCGCCTCGTCATACGTCCAGGACGGAATCTCAAAGGGAAGTGCGTACGCCATTATGCGGCCTTCTTTCCAAACGCCAGAACGTAGGCGCCCGCAAACAGGAGCGCCCCGCCCACCATGTTACCAAGGGTGACCACCACGAGGTTGACGCAGATGGCCGCGATGCTCACGCCGCCGCCGGCACCGGCAACCATCAGGCCATACGGCAGGAAGAACATGTTGGCGACGCAGTGCTCGAATCCGCACGACACAAACGCCATCACGGGAAGCAGCGCCGCAGGCAGCTTGTCGGCAACCGACTTGCCCGCAAAGCCCATCCATACGGCCAGGCACACCAGCACGTTGCACATCACGGCGCGGAAGAACATGGGCACCAGGCCCAGCGAGCACTTTGCCGCGGCGACGCTTGCCGCCGTCTCGCCCACCGCACCACCATTCATGCCGCCAAAGTTGGCGAGCGTCAGGATGACGGCGAGCAGAAGCGAGCCCACGAAGTTGCCCGCATAGACGATGACCCAGCTGCGCAGCAGCTCAGCGGCACCGTAGGCGCCCTGCGTCCAGCCGATGAGCATGAGGTTGTTGCCCGTGAAGAGCTCGGCGCCAGCCACGATCACCGAGAAAAGGCCCAGGCCAAACGCGAAGCTCCCCAGCAGCGATGAGGCGGCAAACGGCAGCCCCGCGTCGGACTTGACGAGCAGCATGAACATGCCGCCCAGCCCGATGTAGAGCCCCGCCACGATGGCGAGCACGAAGGCGCGTCCCACCGGCATGGTCGCCTTCGCCTTGCCCACAGCCACCGCCTTCTGGAAGATCTGGGCGGGAGCAAGCGCGTCAACCGTCGGGTAGTCATGGTCAGCCATGGCACTCCCCTCTCATATATATGGTTAGAGCCCGATGAGGCGCAGCGCCTCCTGGCGGGCTTTGAGGTCGTCCTTGAACCAGCCGCGCACCGCCGAGGTGACGGTGGACGAGCCCACGCTCCTGATGCCACGTATGCACATGCACGAGTGCTCGGCCTGCAGCACCACCAGCACGCCGCGCGGCTCGAGCCGCTCGACCAGGGCATCGGCAATCTGCTCGGTGAGGCGCTCCTGCAGCTGCGGGCGACGCGCATAGCCCGACACGCAGCGCGCGAGCTTGGAGATGCCCGTGATGCGGCCGTCGCGCGGCAGATAGCAGATGTGGGCCGTGCCCGTGAAAGGCAGCAGGTGATGCTCGCACATGGAGTTGAAGGGGATATCCTTCACGATGACCATGTTCTCGTTGCCCGGCTCGTGGAACTGCCTCAACAGGTGCTGTGACGGGTCTTCCTGCATGCCGCCGAAGATCTCCTCGCAGGCGCGGGCCACGCGGTCAGGCGTGCCCTGAATCCCCTCACGGTCTGGGTCATCACCGATTGCGGCAAGAAACTCCCGCACGGCAGCCTCGATGCGCGGCTTGTCGATCTTGCCATACGTCAGGTGCATAGACATGACGTCCTCCCCAAAGACGGATACGGAAGCGCTTAGACGTTTTGCCGCTCGGCGGCCAGGACCACGTGCTTGGCGAGCACCGCCGTGGTAACCGAGCCCACGCCGCGCGGCACCGGCGTGATGGCCGCGACCGTTGGCTCGACCTCGTCGAACGAGACGTCTCCGCACAGTTTACCAAGAGACTCGTTCCAGTTGATGCCCACGTCGATAACCACCTGGCCCGGCGCGACGGCGTCGGCGCCCACGGTGCCGATGTGGCCGGCAGCCACCACCAAGATCTCGGCGTCGCGGCACTCGGCCGCAAGGTCGCGCGTACGGGTATGGCACATCGTCACGGTGGCGTTCTTGGCCTGCAGCATCATGCTGACGGGCTTGCCGATGACGAGGCTGCGGCCCACCACGGTGACGCGGGCGCCCGTGAGGTCGTAGCC
>DJXA01000107.1:6815-8481 GCA_002449555.1 Atopobiaceae bacterium UBA7016
GTGATGCAGTCGACGTCCTTGGCCGGGTCAAGCGCGGCGCAGGCGGCCGCCTCGTCGAGCGTCTTGGGAAGCGGGCGGAACATGAGGCAGCCGTTGATGGCGGCGTCGGTGTTGACCTCGTTGATGACGGCCATGAGCTCGTCCTGGGAGCAGTCAGCGGGAAGCACGAACTGGCGAACCGCGATGCCCGCCTTCTCGCAGCGCTTGAGCGCGCCGCGCTCGTAGGACAGGTCGTCGTCGCGCTCGCCCACGCGCACGATGGCCAGGGTCGGAGTGATGCCCCGCTCGGCCAGATCCGCCACCTTGTGCGTCAGCTCCTCCGTCAGCGCATCTGCCACCGGCAGTCCCAAAAGCAGCTTTGCCATCTCGTGCTCCCTTCAACCTCATCCGAACAAGTGGGATAGGCACCGTTGTTCGGATTTATGCAAATCCGAACAACGGTGCCTGTCCCACTTGTTCGGGTTTACTTGCGAATGTGGGCCATGACCTGGGCGGCGCAGGCCTCGGCACGCGGGCCGTACTCGGCCAGAAGCGCGTCGCACTCGGCCTCGGTCTCCTCGGCGAAGGCGCGGTCCTTGAGCGTCTTGGTGTTGACGAACACGTTCATGCTCGCCGCCTCCAGTGCCGCACGACACAGCAACGCACCACAGCCCACGTCGGAGACGAGCATCTTGGAGCCCTTCTCCCCCATCTCCTCGAGCAGCTCGATGGCGTGGCAGATCTGCCGCATCATCTCGAGCGGAGCGGCACAGGCCGCCTTGGTGGCCTCCTCGAGCACCACGGCGCGCTTGGGGTCGTCACGCGGGATGGCGTAGGCCTGCGAGAGCGGATAGAACGCCTCGGCGTCCTCCTCCACCAGTGCAATCAGACGCAGGCGCACGTCTTGGGCCTCGGCTAGCATGCGCTGCACATCGTCCTCGACGGCCGCGTAGGTCTTCTTGCCCGTGGTGAAGTTGCCCACCATCGAGCAGAGCGCCACGCCCAGGGCACCCACGAGCGCGGCAGCCCCGCCCCCGCCCGGCACCGACTCCTTTGCCGCGAGTACAGAGGCGAACGATTCACAAGACCTGCTGGTAAGACGCTCAGACATGAATGACCCCCAGAATAGACAACGCAACAATCAAAACCAGCACCCCAGTCGCACCCCTCCGTGCGACCTGATGCCCGCCCTGCCGCCCGGCCGCCGAGAAGATCGCCTGGCGGCACGGCCGTATCGTCGGGCAACGTAAGACGTGCAGAGCCCTCCGGGTCACCTTCCGTAGAAACATTCCGCAGCCGCGTCGTTCTGTGCGCGGCGAGGACGTTTCGTAGGAACGTGACCCGGAGGGTCAGGAAGCCTAGAACAGACCGACGATGCGGCCGTCCTCGGTAACGTCGATCTTCTCGGCGGCCGGGACCCGCGGCAGGCCGGGCATGGTCATGATGTCACCCGTGAGTGCCACGATGAAGCCGGCGCCAGCGCTGATCTTGAGGTTGCGCACGGTGAGGCGCCAGCCGCGCGGCGCACCGAGCTTGTTCTGGTCGTCGGTGAAGGAGTACTGCGTCTTGGCAACGCAGATCGGCAGCTTGTCGAGGCCGAGGGACTCGAGCTGCTCGAGCTGCTTCTTGGCCTTCGGGGTGTAGTCGACGCCGTCTGCATGATAGATCTTCGTGGCGATGGCGTTGA
>DJXA01000093.1 GCA_002449555.1 Atopobiaceae bacterium UBA7016
TGTCCTCCATGGGGACGACCTGCGCATAGCCGCCACCGGCCGCACCGCCCTTGACGCCAAACACGGGGCCGAGCGACGGCTCGCGCAGGCAGAGCATGGTCTTGCGGCCGCTCAGATTCATGGCGTCAGCCAGACCGACGGAGGTGGTGGTCTTGCCTTCGCCCGCCGGCGTCGGGTTGATGGCCGTCACCAAGATGAGCTTTGCCTTGGAGGGCAGGTCCTTCATCGAGTTGATGTCGACCTTGGCCTTGGTGCGGCCATAGTACTCGAGCTGGTCCTCAGAAAGGCCGGCCTTTGCCGCAACCTCGCTGATGGGAAGCATCGTGGCTTCCTGCGCGATCTCGATATCGCTCTTGTAGTCTGCCATCTTGGCTCCTTCTCGATCAGGGCGTGCGCCCGGTTTCCCCAGTACCTTTATTGTCTAACACCTGACGTACAGAATTGCTGCTTAAATGGCATCGGCCCATGCAAAACGGGAATCTGACATAAAGCATACCGACGGTATGGCTGCCAAAGCATGCTCAAAAGTGCGTATCTTTTTGTCCCAAGTTCCTACGTTTTGTCGGGCCAGCGCCATTGAGCATATGGTAGCTGCGCTTTTTCCCCGCTCTCAATGGCAAGAGGTTACAAAGTGGGGCCGACCCGTTTGGCACATTCGACCAAGGCGTCGCGGAACCACGAAGGACAGTCCTTGCTGGTTCCTAGTACACGGGCTTGAAGTCGTACTCGTCTGTGGCGGTAACGATGTCGCGCGCTTCCTCGATGCGGAAGCCGCCCATGAAGCGCCGACCGTTGTAGTAGCGGTCGAGGCCGTCGATGACGGCGTCTACTTGCTCGCGGATGCCCTGGATCTCGGCCGTGACGGAGCCGTCAGCCTCGTTTCGTATCCAACCTGTGGCGCCCACCGAGTTCGCGAGGTTGGTGGCGGTCCAGCGGAAGCCCACGCCCTGCACGCTGCCCGTAAAGCGATAGCGACGCCTGATCTTGGGGCCCAGCGGCGAGCCGTCGGAGGGCTGCTCGCCGCGCTCGGCCGCCTCGGCCATGGCGCGCACCTGCTCAAGCTCCTGCTTCATGAGCTTGTCCTCGCTTGTGCCACCGCCGCCACCCGCAAGCTCACGCATGAAAGAAAGCAGTCCCATGTGCGCCACCTCTCGCCTCAGCGAATTCCTAGACACATCTTACACGCTGCATACAGGTTCTTGACCAGTCGGTTAACGGTTTGCCGCCAGACGAGAAGCGAGCGCTATCCTCCCTTGCAAGCAAAAACCACGACCGACGGGAGTAACCATGCAGGACGAGAACTGCATCTTTTGCAAAATCGCGAGCGGCCAGATTCCCACCAACAAGGTGTACGAGGACGAGATGTGCATCGCCTTCCGCGACCTCGAGCCGCTTATGCCCACCCACGTGCTCATCATTCCCAAGGACCACTATCGCGACATCGCCGATGACGTGCCGCCCGAGACGCTGGGCCACTGCTTCAGCGTGGTGAAGACCATCGCGCAGCAGGAGGGCCTGGTGAACGGCTTCCGCATTCTGGTGAACACGGGCGATGACGCCAGCCAGACCGTGAAGCACTTCCACATTCACATTCTGGGCGGCGGACTGATGCCGCGCCCGAATGACCAGGACTGGGGCGAATACGCCACCAACGCGAGCAAGTTCCACTAATCGCCCCGCACCCGAGGCACCCCAAGCCGCCCCGTGCCCCTATCTGGGACACGGGGCGGCGTTTGTTAGAGGAGGATCTCTCCGTGGTGGGCGGCAAGCGACTCGAGCACCTCGGCCACGCCGTCGTCTTCGCAGGCACCGATCACGTAGCGCGCCGCGGCCTTCGCCACGTCCAAGCCACCGGACGGGCAGAACGAGTTGGGAATGGCCTCCATCATGGTGAGGTCATTGTGCGAGTCCCCAAAGTAGGCGATCTCGTCCAGCGTCACGTCAAGGTGCTCCATGATGACGGGCAGGGCCTTCAGCTTTGACCAGCCCTTCTCCATCACGTCGTAGGCAAAGGGCGCCGATTGCAGAAAGTCCAGCTCAGAGCATGTGGCCGACAGCTGCTCGATGACCTGTGGTCCCGTGGTCTGCTGCTCGTCAAAAAGGATTGCGCCCGTGGTCACGCCCTCGGGCACCTCAGGGATGAGCCCCTGCGGAAACGCCTCGCCCAAGTGCTCGGACATCACGCGCAGCTCGTCGGAGCGCATGCCCGCCGCGCCAAAGCCAGCCGGACCGTTGCCGCGCTCGTCCGTCGGGAGATAAAAGTTGAACACGGCTCCGGGAATGCCGAGCAGCTCGTCAACCATGTGGACCAAGGCATCGTGCGGAAGCGGGCGACGATATACCAGCTCGCCGTCAACGTATACCAGCTTTCCGCCGCCCATGATTCCCGTGCCGATGTAGGACTCATCGTTAGCAAAGAACCGCACGAGGTCGCCGCGCTCGCGTCCGCTCGACGGGCCGAAGTAGATTCCTGCGTCAACCAGGGCGCGAATGGCACGCAGGGTTCGCGGCGACACGCCGTCGCGTCCAAACGGCACGAGCGTGCCGTCCATGTCACAAAGCACCAACTTGATGGCCATTAGGCCCCCACCTCTCCAAGCCTCCACGCCGCAACCGCGGGAAGCTCGACATTGCTTGCGGCCAGCAGCGGAGCGAGCTCTTCGCAGACGAGCACCAGGCCCTCCACGCCGTGCTCGGCACCGTCGGCAATGAGCGCGGCAAGATGCGCAACGTCTGCCTGTGCGGGCGTACCGTGCTCCACCGACGCGGCGATGGCCTGCTGGAGCCACGCCTGCTCAACCGCCGGCGGCACCAGCACCTGAAAGCCCCAGCGCGCCAGACCAACCTTAAGACGCGGCCCGCGCATCTGCTCGAGCCTGCCCAGCAAGATCACGCGCTTCAGCCCGCGGGCGCGAAGCTCGTCCCGCAGCGCCTCTACCAGCGCGTCATTACCTTCGACTGTCACGAGCATCCCTCCTCTTTCAAGCGGGACTGAGGTGTCAGGCACCCCAGTTTCATCACGTGCCGGTGGGACTGAGGTGTCAGGCACCTCAGTCCCGTCACGCACAACACAGCAGGGTTGCGGCGATGGCAAAGGGAACCGTCACGGTGTCGTAGCCCTTGCACGTGATGAGCTCCACGTAGGCCCCGACCACGGCCGCAACGGCAGCCCGCACCGCGCAGCCGGCGACGCCCGCAGTGCCAAACGCCAGAAGCAACACCGTGCCCACCGCAAACGATACCGCGCACATGGCTCCGGAGCCCTCCCAGGTCTTGGCGGGGTCGGCCAGCGGAAGCCCCGTGTGGTGACGTCCCCAGCGCTTGCCCACCAGCGCGGCGGCCGCATCGCCAAAGCCCCACATGAGGATGGACGTGGCCGCAACGTCAGGGCGGCCAAACGCGCCCCAACACAGGGCCACCAGCGCGGCGCTCCCCCAGAACATAAGGAGCAGGCTTCGCCGAACCTCATGCAGGCGTCGCTGCACGAAGAGCCCGTCGTACCACGGCTGACCCTCCACCGCCGCGAGGAGCGGCCACACCACCACGCCAAACGCCAGCAAGACCGTGGTGGCCACGCGCCAGTCGCCCGCAAGCCACATGATGACCGGCGTCGAGGTGAACGCCGCCACATGCAGCATCTTGCGAAAGACCTCGCGCGGGATGCGCAGCGTGAAGTGCACCACAATCAGCGCGGCCGCAAACGGCACGATATATAGCAGGTAGCGCACGAAGCACCACCACGCCTGGCCCACAAGCCCCATGCGCACCTCCCCTCTATGCAACTTCGGGTCAGGACGAAAGTCGCATCCGCTGACGGAATGCAACCAAATTGCCCTCGATTCTCACTCTACGATGAATTCATCTGCGTGTGTGCTGAGGTATCGGAACTCTCACGGAAGGAGCAGCATGGCAGACAAGGCGACGGTTGAGCGCCTGCGGGCAGAGGCAAAGGAGATTCGCAAGGACCTCCTCAGGCTGTGCCACCAGACCCTCATCCACATCGGCGGAGACCTCTCCGCGGCCGACCTCATGACGGCAATCTGGCAGTACGCGATGCACTACGACGCGGCAAACCCCAAGTGGGAGGAGCGCGACCGCTTCGTCCTCTCGAAGGGCCACGCCTCGGCGGTCACCAGCTTTGAGCAGGTGCGTCTGGGCTGCTACAAAAAGGAGGACGTCTACCGCGAGTACGCCACCGACTTCGGCCGCTTCGGCATGCACTCCTGTAACCTCATCAACCCGCACGTCGAGGTCTCGTCGGGCTCGCTCGGCCACGGCCTGCCCGTGGCCACCGGCATCGCCAAGGCCCTGCAGCTGCGACACAACACCACCAGCCGCGTCTACGTAGTGACCGGCGACGGCGAGCTGGACGAGGGCACCATGTGGGAGGCCTTCATGTGGGCCGCCAAGGAGAAGCTCGGCAACCTCGTGGTGTTCTGCGACGTCAACAAGCTGCAGTTTGACGGCTA
>DJXA01000017.1:0-1108 GCA_002449555.1 Atopobiaceae bacterium UBA7016
TGGAGGTTGACCATATCGAGTACTACAGGTCGCAGCCTTGGGGCGTTGCGGGCGACATTCTCTCGGGCTATTGGTGCGACGTGGTGGGCGACCCCACGCTGCACATGGACACGACCGAGCTGGGCCGTGCCGTGTGGGCCGGGCCGGACGAGATTCCCGGCCAGGGCGACGAC
Organism: Atopobiaceae bacterium UBA7016; assembly: GCA_002449555.1. Classification (GTDB taxonomy): domain Bacteria; phylum Actinomycetota; class Coriobacteriia; order Coriobacteriales; family Atopobiaceae; genus UBA1367. The sequence goes on from DJXA01000017.1 coordinate 174, forward strand.
TTGAGCCTCACCAACGAGATGATGTGCCTGTGGAGGGATACGCACCGGCAAGCGTAGGTGTATAGCCAGGCATTAGGAGGCAATGATGGCGAGCGCGATGGTGCTCCAGACGGACTTTGGCACATGCGACGGAGCGGTCAGCGCCATGTATGGCGTGGCTATGGGCGTGTCCCCTGACCTGCGCATCTTTGACCTCACGCACGAGATTCCGCCGTATGACATCTGGGAGGCGTCGTACCGGCTGATCCAGACGCTGACCTACTGGCCGGAGGGCACCGTGTTTGTGAGCGTGGTGGACCCCGGCGTGGGCACCGACCGCCTGAGCGTGGTGGTGCGCACGGCCAACAACCGCTACGTGGTGACCCCTGACAACGGCACGCTCACCCACGTGATGCGGATGGTGGGCGTGGCCGAGGCCCGCGTCATCGACGAGCGCGTCAACCGCCTGGCTGGGTCGGGCGAGAGCTACACCTTCTATGGCCGCGACGTGTACGCCTACACGGGCGCGCGCCTGGCGGCTGGCATCATCGACTTCGCGGGCGTCGGACCGTCCCATGATCCGGCCTCGCTGGTGCAGCTTCCCGTGGTGGAGCCAACCTTTGACGGCGAGACGCTCACCGGCACCATCGACGTGCTTGACGTGCGGTTTGGCAGCCTCTGGACCAACATCTCGCGCGCGCAGTTTGCCCAGCTGGGCGTAGGCGTGGGGGAGCGCGTCGAGGTGACCATCGAGGACGGTACGCGCACGGTGTACCAAAACCTCCTCACGTACGCGCGCAGCTTTGCGGACGTGTTTGTGGGCGAGGCCGTGGTGTATGTGAACAGCCTGGACTGCATGGCCGTGGCCATCAACCAGGGAAGCTTTGCCAAGGCGTACGGCATCGGCACGGGTGGCGCATGGCGGCTCTCGCTGCGCAAGGCTCCCGCCGCTGTGC
>DJXA01000017.1:1240-2794 GCA_002449555.1 Atopobiaceae bacterium UBA7016
TGGTCTTCCAGACCGACTTCACCTACGCGGAGGGCGCGGTCAGCTCGATGTATGGCGTGGTGAAGCGCGTGGACCGTGAGCTGGAGATCTTTGACGGCACGCACTACATCCCGCAGTACGACATCTGGAGCGCGAGCTATCGCCTGCTCCAGAGTCTGGAGTTTTGGCCCGAGGGCACCATCTACGTCTCGGTGGTTGACCCGGGCGTGGGCACGGCGCGGCGCGCGTGCGTGGCCAAGACGGCGAGCGGGCACGTGGTGGTGACGCCGGACAACGGTACGCTGACGCACCTGGCGCGCTACGTGGGCATCACTGAGGTGCGCGAGATTGACGAGCGCGTCAACCGCTATCCGGGCACGCGCGGGACCTCGGTCTTTGCGGGGCGCGACGTGTTTGGCTACACCGCGGCGCGGCTGGCGAGCGGCGTCATCAGCTGGGAAGAGGTAGGGCCGGCGTACGCCGTGGAGGACATCGTGCGGCTGCCGATGGCTGAGCCCGCGGTGACGGATGGCGTGGTCTCGGGCATCGTTGACATCATCGACCCCAACTTCGGCAACGCGTGGACCAACATCCCCTTCGCGCTCTTCGAGGAGGCGGGCTTTGGCTACGGTGACGTGCTGCGCATTTGCGTGAAGCGTGCGGGCGAGGCGGTGCTCGACGAGGTGGTGCCGCTCTGCCACAGCTTTGGTGACGTCGCGCCGGGGGAGCTCCTTGCCTACACCAACGAGCTCATGAATGTGGCCGTCACCATGAACCAGGCGAGCATCGTGAAGCGTTACGGCATCGGCTACGGCTCCGACTGGGCAGTGACGTTCACGAAGGGCGATTGTTAACTGCACCACAAGGGTCCGACCCTCGTGGTGCAGTTGCCTTCGGCGACCCTCCCTGCTGGTGTTGACCGAAATGCGGCCTGGCGTGTCAACAATCGCATGCCAACGTTTCGTACACTCGGAATTACCTATGGGAAGGTACGAAGAGAGGAGAGACTATGGCATTTCCGAAGGGCTTTTTGTGGGGTGGCGCTACCGCAGCTAACCAGTATGAGGGCGCCTGGAACGTGGACGGCAAGGGCGACAGTCTTTGCGACCACATGCGCGGTGCGACGGCAACCACCCCGCGTCAGATTGATGAAGAGTTTGACCCCGACGCCCTCTATCCCAGCTGGGAGGCTACGGACTTCTACGGCCACTTTGAGGAGGACATCAAGCTCTTCGCCGAGATGGGCTGGAACGTCTTCCGTATGTCCATCAACTGGACGCGCCTGTTCCCCACGGGCGAAGAGGCCGAGCCGCTGGCCGCCGGCGTCGAGTTCTACGACAAGGTCTTCACCTGCCTCAAGGAGAACGGCATCGAGCCGCTGGTGACCCTGTCCCACTATGAGACCCCGTACAGCCTGGTCAAGAAGTACAACGCGTGGGCCGACCGCCGCTGCATCGACTTCTTCCTGACCTACTCCACCTTCTGCCTTGACCGCTGGCATGACAAGGTGAAGTACTGGCTCACCTTCAACGAGGTCAACACCGGCATGCCGTTCATGAACAACGCGCTGTCCAC
>DJXA01000017.1:2922-3043 GCA_002449555.1 Atopobiaceae bacterium UBA7016
GCCAAGGCCTGCTTCAACGCGCTGCATCACCAGTTCCTGGCCGGCGCCAAGACGGTCAAGTACGCGCATGACCACTATCCCGAGGTCATGATGGGTAACATGACGGCCTTCCTGACCACCT
>DJXA01000017.1:3127-3449 GCA_002449555.1 Atopobiaceae bacterium UBA7016
CCTACCCCTTGACCTGCGACCCGGCTGACCTGCTGCTTACCCAGCAGAAGCTGGACGACAGCGACTGGTACGCCTCTGACGTGCAGGTGCGTGGCGCCTATCCGTACTACGCCAAGCGCATCTGGAAGGAGTACGGCGCCGAGCCCGACATCCTGCCGGGCGACGAGGAGATCCTGGCCGAGGGCACCGTGGACATGTTCACCTACAGCTACTACATGTCCATGACCGCCACCACGCATGCCGACGGCGAGGAAGTGGCTGGCAACATGAGCCTGGGCGGCAAGAACCCGTACCTCAAGGCGAGCGACTGGGGTTGGCAGAT
>DJXA01000013.1 GCA_002449555.1 Atopobiaceae bacterium UBA7016
GGACCGTTTACGGCTCATTCTGGGCAACGAGGGGCTCGCGCGGGTTGCCGCAGCACGCGTCATGGTGCTGGGGCTGGGCGGTGTTGGCTCGGCATGCGCCGAGGCGCTAGCGCGCGGTGGCGTGGGGTCGCTCGTGCTCATCGACCGCGACGTGGTCACGCCCTCAAACATCAACCGGCAGGCCCTTGCGTTTCAAAGCACCGTTGGTCGCCCCAAGGCCGAGGTCATGCGCGACATGGTGGCCGACATCAACCCTGCGTGCAACGTGGTGGCTGAGCAGGCCTTTATTGACAAGGACCGCATCGCGGAGCAGCTGGGCGCCTTTCCGCGGCCCGACTACGTGGTGGACGCCATCGACACCGTCTCGCAGAAGCTGCGCATCGCGGCCTGGTGCCAGAGCGAGGGCCTACGCGAAGTGAGCGCCATGGGCGGCGCCAACAAGCTGGATCCCACCCGGTTTCGCTTCTCCCCCATCGAGAAGACGTCCATCGACCCCATCGCACGCGTCATGCGCAAGGAGTGCCGCAAGCGCGGCATCAAGGGCCTGACCGTGCTGTGGTCCGACGAGCAGCCACGCGAGGCCGAAGGCAAGTTTGACAACATCGACGAGCGCGGCTTTGTGCGCGAAGGAGCCTCCATCCTGGGAACCATGAGCTACCTTCCGCCCATCATGGGCCAGATGCTGGCAAGCAAGGTCATCCGTGACATTGCGGGGCTCTCGTAATGGAGGGCCTGCGTCTGGTTGACATGCACTGCCACCTTGACTTCATGTCCAATGCCGCCGAGGTCGCTGCGGATGCAGCGCAACAAGGGCTGGCCATCTTCGCGACCACCGTGACGCCGCAGGGCTATGAGCGCGCTTGCGGTGATCTGGCGTGCCACAGCAACGTACGCATTGGCGTGGGATTGCACCCTTGGTGGGTGGCCGATGGTCGCTGCACGTGGGCGGACGTGGAGCAGGCGGCCGCGCTGGCACGTGAGGCGCGCTACGTAGGCGAGGTTGGGCTCGACTTCTCTCCTAAACACGTGCCTGACGGTTCAAACGAATCGCAGGTCAAGGCCTTTGCGAAGGTCGTACGGGCGTGTGCTGACGGAACGGCCGTGACGGGGCCGAAGCTGCTCTCCATCCACTCCGTACGCTCTGCCGGCACCGTCTTGGACGTGTTGCAGGAGAGCGGCTGCCTGGAGACCTGCCGCTGCATCTTCCATTGGTTCAGCGGCACCAGCGACGAGCTGCACCGAGCCGTCAAGGCGGGCTGTTGGTTTTCCATCAACGAGATGATGCTCGCTACCCGCCGCGGTCGTGAGTACGCGCGGCAGCTGCCTCTGGACAAGCTGCTGCTTGAGACCGACCTTCCCCCTCAGCAAGATGCTCCCTTCAGCGCAGAGGCCATCATTTCGTCGCTCGAGCGTACGGTCGAGCAGCTGGAGGCCATCAAGAAGGCGGACGTACGCTCGATTACCACCCAGAATGCGCTTGAGTTACTGCAGACCGCCCCGACCAGGTGATCGGGGCGGTCCTTTTTACGGCAGTTTTGCGCGGCAGGTACCTAGTTCTCGGCCTTCTTGGACTCTTCGGCAACCAGCAGGTCACGCAGAACGGCATCGTTGCCGGTAAACTCGCTCGGCAGCACCACGGTATGGGCGCCACGCTTGGCAAACTCCTCCATCATGCCTACCCACTGCGTGAACTCAAACAGGCGGTTGGCTTCCTCGGCATCAAGTTCGGCACCTTGGATGACGTCGATGGACTCGCGAATGCCCTGTGCGATGGCCAGACGCTGGCTCGCGATACCGTGACCCTCGGCTTCCATGGCCTGTGCCTTTGCCTGGGCGGCGATGACGGTCTTCTGGCGCTCGGCCTCAGCCTCGTTCTTGGCACTCTCAAGGTCGTTCTTCGAGGCAATGATGCGGTTCATCGACTGCTGCACGTCCTTGGGCAGCTTGATGGAGGTGATGAGCGTGGTCACAATGACGTAGCCGTACTCGCGCATCTTCTCGGAAACCACCTCGTCGATGGCGCGCGCGATGGCATCCTTCTCGGTGAAGACCTCGTCAAGCTTGCGGCTAGGAATCTGCGAACGTAGCGCGTCGGCGAAGTAGTCCTTCATCTGGGCAACCGGGTCCGTAAGAGTGTAGAGGCTCTTGTAGATGCCGCTAGGCCCCTCGATAGGCTGCTCGTAGTCAACGTGGTACTGAACAGAAACGTCCAGCTCGATGGTGACGTTGTCCTCGGTCTTGGCATCAAAGGTGATGTGTTCGTCCTCCGTCATGAGCGACACGTCGCGCACGCGGTCGATGAACGGCACGCGCACATGGAAGCCCGGGCCCACAACCTGATAGAAGCGGCCGAGACGCTCGATGACGCCCACGTGCTGCTGCTGGATCACGTAGAACCAGCCCTGATAGGAGTCGTTGACCGTGCCCGGATGACGCGTCGCGCCGCCAATCGCGGACCCAACCACCTTCAGCACAATCACGACGAAGAGAATGGGCACGATAAGACCCATCACCATGGCGGTCAGCTCCCCAAAGTCGAAATACATCTCATTCCTCCTTCTGGCTCAAGGAAACTACCTTGAGACGGATAGTACCCACTCGTCGATGCGAGCAATTCGATCGGCTTCCACCATCGATTCTTCAAGAAAGAAGACGGGGCGAAGGTCTCCCCTCGCCCCGTCGGCTTCGTGCGTCTGTTGCGCCCGCTTACGCGGCCTCGTCCTCGGCCTCGACTTCGGCCTCAGGCTCGACCTCAGCCTCGGCTTCCGGCGCGGCCTCGGCTTCCGGCTCGACCTCGACCTCGACCTCGGCCTCAGTCTCCTCGGCAGCCGGTGCCTCGGTGGACACGCTGTTGGCCTCGGAGAGCTTCTTCAGGGTCTCGCTGCCGGACGCCTTGGCGCAGTCCTTGCAGGGCCTGGAGAGGCCGTGCTCGTAGGCGGCAGCCGCGTCGCCCGAGTAGATGGTTGCCGAGTTGATAATGTGGCTGCAGTTAGGGTTGAGGTGGTAAACGGTGCCGTGCTCGGTCCAGTACACCGTGCCGTCACCCAGCTCGATGGCGTTCTGCTGCATGGCCTCCAGGTCCTCAGAAGAGACCGGGTTGAAGTCGGCGGAAGAGCCCATGCCCACGGCCAGCGCGATGACGGCAACCACAGTTGCGATGGTCTTGGTGCGCTTGTCGGCATCCTTGTCCAGAAGCGCCATGACGAGGAACGGCAGGAACGCGACAACCGACAGGATGGCGCCCAGCTGCGACTTCACGAAGAACTCGAAGGCGTTCTTCTCGGAAGGCGGATCGATATGGTTTGCCTTCTTCCACAGCAGACCCGCGACGACGACGCACACGAGGTCAAGCGCCAGGAAGATGCACGTCCACACCAGCGGCTCGAACAACGGCAGCTTGCCGTAGATGGGGCTGGACTGCATGAGCGACATAAGCGCCAGCGCCTCGAGGATGATGGCGATCACCCACAGCATGATCGCGATGATGCGCTTGTTGCCGACCTCGCCCGTCGCTTCGACGTTCTTGATCTTGACCTCGGTGGCGACGTCCTTGGCGTCGGTCACGACCGTCTGCTCAGAAATCTGCTTGCCGGTGTCCGCATCAATAAAGACGCGCTTGACCCGGCGCTTCTCTCCCTGTTCTGCCATAGCAATCATCCCCTTTTCGATTACCTGACGATATGCCTTGACCCATGATAGAGCAAAAAAGGGTCAGGCCCTCATCTTGCACGCCAACCGTGCGAAATTAGGACCTGACCCGAACGTTCGATAAAGACGCTACATACGATGCTTCGCTGCGCCCTCATGCAGGATGCGAGGCAGCTGGTTGCCGCCGACGCTCTCCTTGGTGACCACCACGCCCGTGATGTCCATGTCGCTGGGGATGTCGAACATCACCTGCTGGAGCGTTGCCTCGCAGATGGCGCGCAGGCCACGAGCGCCCGTGCCGCGGTCGATGGCCTGGCGGGCAATCTCGGTCAGGGCGTCGGGCTCAAACTCAAGGCGCACGCCCTCAAGCTCGAACATGCGGGTGTACTGCTTGACCAGCGCGTTCTTGGGCTTGGTGAGGATGTCCACCAGGTCGGTCTCGGTTAGCTCCTTGGTGGAGGTGATGACGGGGATGCGGCCCACGAACTCCGGGATCATGCCGAAGCTATGCAGGTCTTGTGGCATGACCTGTTCCATCAGGTTGTCCTGGTCGTCCTCCACCTTCTTGGCAAGCGTGCCGGTGAAGCCGATGCCCTTCTTGCCGATGCGGTCAGCCACGATCTTGTCCAGACCCACGAAGGCGCCAGCACAGATGAACAGGATGTTGGTGGTGTCGATGTGGATGAGCTCCTGCTGCGGGTGCTTGCGGCCGCCCTGCGGCGGGACGCTCGCCTCGGTGCCCTCAAGAATCTTGAGGAGCGCCTGCTGCACGCCCTCGCCAGACACGTCGCGCGTGATGGAGAGGTTCTCGGCCTTGCGGGCAATCTTGTCGATCTCGTCCACGTAGACGATGCCCACCTGCGCACGCTCGACGTCACCATCGGCCGCCGTGATGAGCTTGAGCAGGATGTTCTCAACGTCCTCGCCCACGTAGCCGGCCTCGGTCAGCGTGGTGGCATCGGCGATGGCGAAGGGAACCTGCAGGAAGCGGGCAAGCGTCTGCGCAAGGAGCGTCTTGCCGGTGCCCGTGGGGCCCAGCAGCAAGATGTTGCTCTTGGCGATCTCGACCTCTTCCTCGTCTTCCTCCACTTGGTCGTTGCCGGTCAGGATGCGGCGATAGTGGTTGTACACGGCAACGCTCATCGCACGCTTGGCCTGCTCCTGACCCATGACGTACTGCGAGAGCTCATCATAGATCTGGTGCGGCGTAGGGAGCTCGCTCAGGAACGGCTCGGAGAGGTCGATGTCGTCAACCTCCTCGTCTGCCTTGGTCTCGGCGATGATCTGCCCGCAGGCCTCAACGCACTCGTCGCAGATGAAGACGCCGTGCGGGGATCTGATGAGCTTCTGAACTTGGCTGCGGGGCTTTCCGCAAAATGAGCAGTGCAGCTCTGGCTCGTCTTGCGCCATGTGGGCTACTCCTCGGTGTCAAACTGATCGGTGCGCGAGGTGATCACGCGGTCGACCAAGCCATACTCAAGCGCCTGCTGCGCACGCAGGTAGTTGTCGCGCTCGGTGTCGGCGTTAATCTTCTCGATGGGCTGGCCGGTCGCGTCGGCCAGGATCTGGTTGAGGTGCTCGCGGATGTACTTGGTCTCCTCAGCCACGATCTGGATGTCGGTCTGTTGACCCTCGACGCCCGAGCTCGGCTGATGGATGAGCACCATGGAGTTGGGCAGGCACATACGCTTGCCCTTCGCGCCGGAAGCCAGCAGCACAGCGGCCATGGAGGCGGCCATGCCCACGCAAATGGTGGAGACCTCGGGCTTGATGAAGTTCATGGTGTCAAGGATGCCCAGGCCCGCATAGACCTCGCCGCCGGGCGAGTCGATGTAGAGCGAGATGTCCTTGTCCGGATCCTGCGACTCGAGGTGCAGGAGCTGCGCGATAACCAGGTTGGCGCTCTCGCGGGTGATGGGCTCGCCGATGAAGACGATACGGTCGTTGAGCAGGCGCGAGTAGATGTCGTAGCTACGCTCGCC
>DJXA01000069.1:0-829 GCA_002449555.1 Atopobiaceae bacterium UBA7016
CCTTGACTGATCTTTAGGAGCAGGCAGGGCCCGTAGTGTCTCATTGAGCGGGAATGCGGTGCGAAGACACCTAGCTCCAGCCGCTGTTTTTGTCATGTTCTGTAACGGTTTTCGCCGCGTGGCAGAGCTTGTCGCACAATGTTGAAAGTAGTTCTGAGATTGGAGTTCACATGGCGCTTGAAAAGATTGACATCCTGCTTCTTGGCGCTGGCGGCCGCGAGCACGCTCTGCTGAAGAAGCTTTCCGAGTCTCCGCGCGCGGGCAGGCTCTGGGTTGCTCCGGGTAACGGCGGCATGCTGCAGCTGGCCGAGGTCGCGCCGGTCAACCAGGAGGACGCCGAGGGCGTTGCCACATGGGCAGCCGCCAACGGCATCGGCCTGGTGGTCATTGGCCCCGAGGCGCCGCTGGTAGTGGGCGTGGGCGACGCCGTGCGTGCGGCTGGCATCCCGTGCTTTGGTCCCAATGGCAACGCGGCCCAGATGGAAGGCTCGAAGAAGTTTGCCAAGGAGGCCATGGCGCGCGCGGGCGTGCCGACGGCCGCCTATCAGAGCTTTACCGACGAGGCCGCAGCGGCCGACTACGTCCGTCAGCTGGGCGGCCCGTGCGTGGTGAAGGCCGACGGCCTGGCCGCGGGCAAGGGCGTCATCGTGGCCGCAAACACCGACGAGGCCCTGGCCGGTCTGCACGAGTGCTTCTCTGGCGCGTTTGGCGCCGCCGGCAACCTCGTGGTGGTGGAAGAGATGCTCGAGGGCCCCGAGTGCAGCCTGCTGGCCCTCACTGACGGCACCACCGTGGTGCCGCTGGCCACCTCGCAGGACCACAAGCGCGC
>DJXA01000069.1:916-2377 GCA_002449555.1 Atopobiaceae bacterium UBA7016
GACGGCGACAAGGGTCCCAACACCGGCGGCATGGGTGTTTACAGCCCCGTGCCCATCCTGCTTGATGGTGAGCTCGACGCCATGAGCGCCATCATGCAGCGCGTCGTTGACCAGCTGCGCGCCGACGGCATCACCTACTCCGGCTGCCTGTACGGCGGCTTCATGCTGACCAAGGACGGCCCCAAGGTTCTGGAGTTTAACGCGCGCTTTGGCGACCCCGAGACCCAGGTGGTGCTGCCGCGCATGAAGGCGGACCTCGTGGAGGCCTTCCTCGCCTGCGACAACGGCACCCTCGCCGACGTGGACATCGCGTGGGGCGACGACTGGGCCGTCAGCGTGGTGCTGACCAGCGCGGGCTACCCCGGCAGCTACGAGAAGGGCAAGGTCATCACCGGCATCGCCGACGCCGAGGCCATGGACGGTGTGACCGTCTACCACGCGGGTACCGCGCTGGACGCCGACGGCAACGTGCTCACCGCTGGCGGCCGCGTGCTTGACGTGACGGCCGTGGCACCCACGTTTGAGGCCGCGCGCGCCCAGGCCTACGCTGCCTGCGAGAAGATCGACTTTGAGGGCAAGACGTTCCGCACCGACATCGGCCTGAAGGCCATTCTGGGACGCGAGAACCTGTAAGGAACCAAGGAAAGACTGCTTTATGGAAGACGATACGCGCGAAATAGTGGACGTGACGCCCGAGATGAGGGCCGCCAGCGACGAGGCCATCGACCTGCCGGCGGTGCTCGACGAGGCGCTCGATAGCATGAAGGACAGCACCGCCGCCTTCATCTACGACGGCGACCGCGAGGTGGACGGCCATCACTCGGGCGAGCCGGTGACGCGCTCGTTCATCGCGGGGGAGGAAGACCCGCGCGACGACGGCCTGCACGAGCAGGTCGTGGGCGAGGAGGTGGCCTTTAAGGGCCGCATCATCGACGTTGACCGCCTGCAGGTGGTGCTGCCCGACGGCCGCGCCGCCGAGCGCGACGTGGTGCGCCACCCCGGTGCCGTGGCTATCGTGGCCCTCACCGACGACGGCCGCATCTGCCTGGTACGCCAGTACCGCACGGCGCTGGGCCGCGTGACGGTTGAGATTCCCGCGGGCAAGCTTGATCCGGGCGAGGACCCGCTCGACTGCGCCCAGCGCGAGCTGCAGGAAGAGACCGGCATGCAGGCAGAGCGCATGGCGTTTCTCACCACCATCGCCACGGGCGTTGGCTTCTGCGACGAGCTCATCCACATCTACATGGCCACGGGCCTGCACTTTGCGGAGTCCAGCCCCGACGCCGACGAGTTCATCAACGTCGACCTCGTGGAGCTCTCTGAGCTTATCGACGCGGTGCTCGACGGCAAGGTGGAGGACGCCAAGACGGTGGTGGGTGCGCTCATCTGCGACGCGATCTCGCACCGCCTGACGCCTGAGGAATAAAGAGTCAGCGATAGGGTGTGCAACAAGGGTTCGGA
>DJXA01000069.1:2514-5743 GCA_002449555.1 Atopobiaceae bacterium UBA7016
GGTTCCGAACCCTTGTTGCACACCGTCCTTGAAGTGCCCGCATTCCAAAGGAGGAGTGCGGGCACTGATACTTTTATATAGGCATTTATCAGTGAGCAACGGTGTAACAATGTCATACAAAACGCCCGCTCACGTGTATACTCGCGTACTTAGACATCGCGACCAACAAGGAGTCTGAGCACCACGGCTACCACAGCACAACATAGCAATCTGGGACACGCGAGGGAAGGCGTCACTTCTGCCCTGTACCGCGCGCTGGGCATGGTCCTCATCATCGGAGTCTTTGTCCTGACGCTGCCCCTGTCCATCCCGCGCCTCATGGGCTACGAGGTGTACGAGGTCATCAGCGGAAGCATGGAGCCGGACATTCCAGTGGGAAGTGCCATCTACGTGCGGTCCGTCGATGCCGCTGAAGTGCAGGTAGACGAGGTCATTGCCTTCCACGAGGAAGACGCGGTGGTGGCACATCGCGTGGTGGAGAACCGCATCGATACCAGCGAGTTTGTCACCAAGGGCGACGCAAACAGCGCCGAGGACCTGAACCCCGTTGCCTACGACGAGCTTATCGGCGTGGTAGCCCTGCACGTGCCCCTGGTGGGAAGGGCCATGACGTTGTACGCGAGTAACGTGGGCAAGGTGTACCTACTGCTGACGCTTGCCTGCGGCGTGATGCTCAACATCCTGGCGGACCGCCTGCGTCGCCGCCGAAGCCAGAAGCTGCGCGAAGAGGTCGAGCGCCTACGTGCCGAGGGCATGGCCGTGGACGAGAAGGTCATGGCCGCCGTCAGTGCCGAGGAGCGGCGCGCGTCGCGTGTGGGCGAATGGGTGCGCACGGTGGTGATGGTGGGTTTGGCTCTCATCTTTGTGGGCTCGGGCGCAGTGGTTGCCTTCGTCAACTGGCAATACCACCTCAGCGACGACACCTACAACGCGGCAAAGAGGAACTACACGCAGGAGGTCGAAGCGCCGGCGGCCAGCGACAAGCCTGCCGTGCAGATAGACTTCGAGGAGCTCCTTCGCATCAACCCCGACGTGCAGGGCTGGATCTACTGCGAGGGCACCGACATCAACTACCCCGTGATGCGTGGCGAGACCAACGACACCTACCTGCGCCACGACTACCGCGGCGAGTACAACGTGCGCGGCTCCATCTTTGTGGATGCCGAGAACAGGCCCGACTTCGCGGACGCCAACACCATCATCTACGGGCACCACATGAGCTCGGGTACCATGTTTGCCATGCTCGAGGACTGGGAGAGCCAGGCCTACTACGAGGAGCACCCCTACATGTGGCTGCTTACGCCCGAGCAGGACTACCAGATAGTGCTGCTGAGCGCCAAGCGCGTGAGCGCATACTCTGACCTGTACGAGATTCACCACGAGCACGACGAGGGCTTCAACCAGTTCTTGGCCGAAGTCTTGGCCGAGTCTGACTTCACGCCCGTGGCAGGTGCCGAGGCGGACCAAAACAGCAACTATGTGCTGCTTACCACCTGCTCGTATGCATTTGAGAGTGCTCGCTACATCATCTTTGGCAAGCTCGTGCCCGTAAGCAGCGCCGGCGGAGTGGCGATACCAGCTTCTGAGTGAGTCAGCCGCAAGGAGCCGCGCGCTTGGGGTATCATGTATGAAGTTTGGAGAGGTGGCAGAGCGGTTGAATGCAGCGGTCTTGAAAACCGCCGGGCCGAAAGGTCTCGCGGGTTCGAATCCCGCCCTCTCCGCCATATTGTCTATGACAGGAGGTTACCATGCCCGTTCTACTTGTTCTGGTGGCCCTTGCAGCCCTGGTCGCGGTTGGCTACGTGACCATCTATAACGGTATCGTCACCAAGAGTAACCGTTGCGACAACGCTTGGGAGACCATTGACGCCCAGCTGCAGCGCCGCAATGACCTCATCCCTAACCTGGTCAGCACCGTGCAGGGCTACGCCAAGCACGAGTCCGAGACCTTCGCTATGGTCACCAACGCCCGCGCTGCCGTTGCCAACGCCGCGAGCCCCGAGGCCAAGATGGCCGCCTCTGGCGAGCTTACCAACGCGCTAAACCATCTGTTTGCGGTTGCCGAGGCCTACCCTGAGCTGAAGGCTAACACCAACTTCCAGCAGCTGCAGGCTGACCTCACCGACACCGAGAACAAGATCAGCTACGCCCGCATGAGCTTCAACGACTGCGTGCTTGAGTACAACAACGCCGTCACCACGTTCCCGGGCAGCCTGGTTGCCGGTTCGCGCTTCCCCAAGCGCCAGGGCTTCGTGGCCGACGAGGCCGACCGTCAGGTGCCGAACGTGCAGTTCTAAGTTTTAGCTAACAAGTACGTGCGAAGAGCCCCTCGGTGGTAGCCGAGGGGCTCTTCTTATGGGATTTGAGAACGTTGGGGGTAGCCCCTTTTGTTGCGCATGCAACAAAAGGGGCTACCCTCGGCGTCTCACGCGCGCTTGCGGCGGGCTTTGAAGAAGTCGCGCATCACTTGCGCGCACTCGTCGGCGTATACGCCGGGAGTGACCCTGAACGAATGATTGAGTCGTGGGTCGTCGCTCACGTCAAAGAGCGTGCCCACCGCGCCGCCCTTGGGGTCGGCCGCACCATAGACGCACCGGTCAATGCGGGCGTTTACCATCAGCCCGGCGCACATCAGGCATGGCTCAACCGTCACGTACACCGTGCAGCCGGTAAGACGCCACCGGCCCAGCGCCCGAGCCGCCTCGAGCATGGCTCGAAACTCGGCATGAGCCGACGGGTCTGCGTCAGTCTCGCGCCGGTTGTGCGCCCGCGCAATCACCTCGCCGTCATGCACTACCACGGCGCCAATGGGCACTTCGCCCTCCTCAGCCGCAATTCGCGCCTCGTCAAGGGCTATCTGCATATATTGCTCGTCGTTATGCATGCGTCTACCTGCTTCTTATATGGTCTTGCTGCCAGTAGAGTATATGCTAGTGCCGTCAGGTAATGACTTTGTAGCTGTGGAAGGAGCTCCCATGATACGTACCGTGTGCCTCAACCCCGCCCTTGACAAGACGGTCCAGGTTCCTGGCTTCAAGCTTGACGCGGTGAGCCGCATCACCGAGATGCGTGTGGACGCCGGCGGCAAGGGCATCAACGTCTCTAAGGTGATCAAGGAGCTCGGCGGCAGTTCGGTTGCCTACGCGCTGCTGGCGGGTGACGCGGGTCGTCAGCTCGAGCGCATGGTCAAGGACGCGGGCATCGAAGTGGTGGCCCAATACGCCGAGGG
>DJXA01000086.1:0-353 GCA_002449555.1 Atopobiaceae bacterium UBA7016
CTCTTGCTCGCTCGAAGCCGCCTCGGTCTCTGGCTCAGCCTCAGCCTCCTCAGGTTCCGGCGCCTGCTGCTCCTCAGGCTCTGCTGCTGGCGCCTGCTCGCTGGCACCACCGCACGCAGCAAGCAGCGACGCCCCCATGAGGCCGCCCGCCATCACGAAGGACCGACGGCTCATCTTCGACTGCATACTCATAGCTCTACCTGCCTTTCGTTATGTGATGTGACTGGTATCAGTGTACGGCGGCCCCTGGGCCACTACCAATGCGCATCGCGAATGCATTCTATGAGCCAGGCTTATGAGCTACCCGAGCAAATGGGGCGGGGCCCGGACAACCCGGACAATCAGGACGGAGG
>DJXA01000086.1:444-7214 GCA_002449555.1 Atopobiaceae bacterium UBA7016
AGCCTCCGTCCTGATTGTCCGGGGCTGCGGTGCCTAGATGGACTTGCGGGCCCAGGCGACGGCCTTGGCCGTGGAGTTCTTGGCGTCGGTGCCGCGGACGGAGAGGCCGCTCGTGACCTTGGCGGCAGGGTACGTGCGCTTGAGGTCGTTCACCGATCCGCCTAGGCCAGAGCCCTCGTTGGTGCAGAACGGCACGATGGTGACGCCGTTCAGGTCAACGGAGTCAAGGAAGGTCTTGACGGCCATGGGCATGGTGCCCCACCAGTTGGGGTAACCCAGAACGATGGTGTCCACGCCGTCCATGCTGGGCAGCGGACCCTGGATGTCCGGACGGGCGTTCTCGCGCAGCTCGCGCTTGGCAACGTCGGTGGTGGCAAAGTAGTCGGTGGGGTAGGGCTCGACCGTCTCAATCTTGAAGAGCACTGCGCCAAGGTCGGAGGCAATGGCCTCGGCAAGAATCTCGGTGTTGCCCTTGGGCAGGTTGATGACGCCGCCGTTTCCGTAGTTCTGGCCGGCGCGAGAGTAGTAGGCAACGAGCGTGGACATGTGGTGCTCCTTCCATTGAGCGTGTTCGATAGCCTCACTATAGATGCCGTCTATCTAATGAACAATTCATCTTAGTTGTATGAACTATTAGACTGACTAATGCAAACTCCGACGACAGCAAGGCGGTGAGCTATGGAGCTACGACAGCTGCAGTACTTTCGCGCGGTATGCGAGACCGGGTCATTCACCAAGGCGGCCGAAGACTGCTATGTGTCGCAGTCCGCGGTCTCGCAGCAGATCAAGGCGCTCGAGGCTGAGCTGGGCTTTCCGCTGACCGAGCGGCACGGCCGCAGCTTCTCGCTGACTCCGGCGGGAAAGCTCTTTGGCCGCAAGGTGGCCGGCATCCTCGATGCGCTCGAGGACCTTCGCTACGAGGCGGAGGGCGTAGCCATGGGCTATGCCACCACGCTTTCGGTGGGCTACCTCAACCGTTACGATGGCTGGGAGATTCAGGGTGCGGTGGCCGCGTTTGTGGCCCGCCATCCGCACATTCCCATTCACGCGATTTCGGGCAGCCATGACACGCTGTACCACCTCATGCTTGAGGGCAAGGCCGACATGCTCTTCTCCGACCGCCGCCGCGCGCTCAACGATGCCTACGTTAACCTGCACCTTATTGACGGTTGGCAGTACGTTGAGGTCTCCGAGGCGAGCGATGTCGCGTGGGCGGAGGAGCTGCGGGTGAGCGATCTGCAGAACATGCCCTGCATCCTCATTGCCGCCGAGGACCAAGAGGCGATAGAGGCGGATTACTTCCATGACGTGCTGGGCTTTTCCAACGACTTCCTCTTTGTGCGCTCGCGCGAGGAGGGTCGCATGATGGTTGCAGGCAATCGCGGTTTCATGCCCGTTGAGACGCGCGAGCAGACGGGGCGCTCAGGCTCCATCGTGCGGCGCATTCCGCTGGTGGGACAGGCCGGCCAGCTGAAGAACGAGTATTACGCCTATTGGCCCAAGGACCGGGAGAACGTGCTCATCCGCGAGTTTGCGGACATCCTGACTGGCATGTTTGAGGTGCAGGAATAGGCATCAACAGCGCATGTTGACAGAACAGGGCCGTTCTGTGTCAACATTTGCTGTGAGGCCGCCTACGCAGAGCCTGTTGCAGCAATGAGCCGCAGGTCACAAAGGGTGCAGCAAGCGCCAGATGCCAAGCCAGCAAGAGGGGTAGCGGCGAGCGCATGCTTGGACATGAGGATGCCCGTCACTGCAATACTCACAACGCACGCCGTGAGGACGACGTCCAGCACGGCGTTGACGCGCGGCACGAGCCCTCGCGCCTTTGAGGCGCGGCCAAGCCACCCCCAGTTCAGCAGGTGGTGGAGCGCGAAGAGCGCGACAAACCCGATGCCCGCAAACTCGTGATAGACCCCTCCAAGCCGGGACGGTGCCATCTGCAGCAGGTATACCAGCGTCATGGCCATGTCAACGGTCGGCCTGGTCCAGCGCGGTGTCTTCATCGCCACTTACCTCCCTACGCGCGCGATGCACGTCATATGACATGATTCCAGCATACAATGGACGTACGGAAACCGGGGGAGAGGATTGCCATGAAGGTACTGATGATTAACGGAAGCCCGCATCCCAAGGGCTGCATCGCCACAGCGCTTGCCATCGCGGGGGAGGAGTTTGCTGCCGCTGGCGTGGAGTACGAGATCGTGCAAGTGGGCAACAAGGACGTGCGCGGCTGCATTGCCTGCGGAAGCTGCGCAAAGACCGGCAAGTGCGTCTTCGACGACATCGTCAACGAGTGCGCGCCGAAGCTCGCCGAGGCTGATGGCCTCATCATCGGCAGCCCCGTGTACTACGGTGGCCCCAACGGCACCGTGCTCTCGTTCATGCAGCGCCTGTTCTACAGTACCACGGCTGACCTGCGCATGAAGGTGGGCGCGAGCATCGTGAGCTGCCGTCGCGGCGGCAACAGCGCCACCTTTGAGGCGCTCAACCAGTTCTTTGGCATCAGCGGCATGCCCACCGTGCCCTCAACCTATTGGAATGACGTGCACGGCTTCAGCGCCGATGACGTCTATGCCGACGAAGAGGGCGTGCAGACTGTGCGCAACCTCGCGCGGAACATGGTCTTCATGATGCGCTCCATTGCTGACGGGGCCGAGGCCTACGGCATCCCCGAGCGCAACAAAGAGATCTTCACCAACTTCATCCGCTAACGTGAGCTGCGTGAGACGTTGGGGGTAGCCCCTATTGTTGCGCGCAACAATAGGGGCTACCCCCAACGTCTCACGCGCGGACGGTGTCTACGGCGACGGGAAACGAGAAATACGTGTTGGGGTAGGGCTCGTCAGCCATGGTGAAGTGCCACCACTCGCACTCGTACGGCTCGAAGCCGCCGCGCACCATCGCCTTCTGCAGCAGCATGCGCATGGCGTACTGCTCGTCGGTGATGCCACGGTAGGTGGGGTGTGACTCCTCGCCAAAGTGGTCAAACGGCGTGCCCATGTCAACCTCGCGGCCGGTTGCCATGTCAAACAGCGTGAGGTCGACGGTCGAGCCGCGGCTGTGGCTCGAGCGCGAGGCAATGTAGCCCAGCTTGAAGGTGTCGGTCTTGTCGATGTCGGGGTAGAAGTACGGCTTCATGCGCTGGTCCGCGTCCTCGATGCCCCACAGCACAAAGTGCTTCACCGCCGAGGTGGGACGGTAGGCGTCAAACACCTTCAGGCGGTACCCCTGCACGAAGAGCTCGCCGGCAACGGTCTTCAGCGCACGGGCACATTCGCGCGTGCAGAGGGCGACAGGGTCTTCGTAACCATCAATACGCTCTCCGATGAAGTTATACGTTGAGTGGTAGCGAATTTCCTGGATGACGCTGGGAACGTAGTCCGCCAGCAGGACAAAGTCGGACGCGTCGAGCTCGGGGTTGGGTTTGCGCATGGGGCGCCTCGTCTTCTCTCAGTTGACTATTGATGTCATTGTAGCGAGAAGCGGGTCCAGTGCATGTGTTACCGGATAGCCTCGTATCCCTTGTATATGAGCCGCACGGCGAGCTCGGCCAGCTCGTCAGCCGGCATCGTCTTGCCATCAGCCACCCACGCGCGATACATGTTGAGCACGGCTCCTGATTGCCATGCGTACACGATGTGCCAGCGCTCGGGCGTATAGCCGTCAGGCACGTTCTCCACGTGTTCGCCCGAGGCATCGTCCTGGAGGCTCCGCTGGATGGCATCCCACGCTGGATCGCAGGTGATAGCGTCGTACAGCACGTCCTGCTCCGCGCCAAACAGAAAGAACTCGCGCGTGATCTGGGCGATGTCTTCAGGCATGCGCAAGCGGCTCGTGCGCTTGCGCCACGAGGCGGCGTACGTTGCCATGACCTCTGCCAGCAGGTCCTCAAGCGTCTCATAGTACCGGTAGAAGGTCTTCTTGTTGATGCGCGCCCGCTCGCAAAGCTCCTTCACGGTGATGGCCGCAAAGCCCTTCTCCAGCATCATTTCGCGGAAGGTGGTGTCGATTGCTTCGAGCGTCTTGGTGACGCGCAGGTCGTTTGCCGGTGTGGTGCGCATGCGCTCCTCCAGAGTTATGCAACGGTTTTCCCAAAAGGGTGTCATAAGTCACCCTCGCGTCAAACATGCCCATTGAGCTGCATGTTGTTGCGTTTAATACTATAGCCAACGGATAAGCAACTCAAGTTGCATAAAAAGACTAACCAGAGAAAGGAAACGCCATGACGCTCGAAGAACTCACCGCCAAGCAGGAACTCCAGGAGCTCGTGAGCGAGTTCTCCATCCTCGCCGACGACCGCAACCCGCAGGGCCAGGGCCCGCTCTTCACTGAGGATGCGGTGCTCGAGTTCCAGATGGGCCTTGATGGCGAAGTCCACGAGATCCCCGGCCGCGAGGCCATCGTCGCCGCCTTTGAGCGCACCGTGGGTGCCAGCAGCACGGCCAAGGCGGTCTACCATGCCAACGGCCAGCAGCAGGTGAAGCTTGCTGACGACCTCCAGTCCGCCACCGGCACCGCCTATTGCATGGCCACGCTGGTCAACGAGGAGGACGGCCACGACGTCATCACCACCAACTACGTGCGCTACGCCGACCAGTACGTCAAGCTCGATGGCCGCTGGTACATCAAGCGCCGCCGCACCTGCTTCCTCATCTCCGAGAAGCGCCCGTACAACGCGTAATCGTTCCCCTCGGCGCGCCCGGCTCGTCCGGGCGCGCTTTGTATATCTCACCACTCGCAAAGGAGCAGACCATGGAGTACTTCGAGCTCAACGACGGTAACAAGATTCCGGCCATCGGCTTTGGCGTGTTCATGATTCCCGCGGACGGCCCCACCTACGAGGCGACGCTCGCCGCGCTGGAGGCGGGATACCGCCACATCGATACGGCCGCTGCCTACATGAACGAGCGGGACGTGGGCCGCGCCGTGCGCGACAGCGGCATTCCGCGCGAGGAAATCTTCGTCACCTCCAAGCTGTGGCCGCAGGACTACGCCGCGGCGGACGCGCCCGCTGGCATCAGGCGCACGCTTGACAACCTGGGCCTTGACTACATCGACCTCATGCTGCTCCACCAGCCCTATGGCCCGGTGGACGAGGCGTGGGCCGCGCTTGAGGAGGTCAAGGAGCAGGGCCTCATTCGCTCCATCGGCGTCTCCAACATGACGCCCAAGATCTGGAACCAGTGGGTTCCCAGCTTCAAGACCCTGCCCGCCGTCAACCAGGTGGAGTGCAATCCCACCTTCCAGCAGAATGCGCTGCGCGAAGTACTCGAGCCGCTGGGCGTAGTCATCGCGTGCTGGTACCCGCTGGGCCATGGCAACGCCGAGCTGCTGGGTAACCCGGCTATCACCGGTCCTGCGGCTAAGTACGGCAAGGACGCCGGCCAGATCGTCCTGCGCTTTGAGGTGCAGGAGGGCTTCGTGGTGCTGCCCAAGTCCACCAAGCCTGCCCGCATCAAGTCCAACCTCGACATCTTTGGCTTTGAGCTGACGGACGCCGAGATGGACGCCATCCGCGCGCTCGACACCGGCAAGGGTACGCACGACCCCGACGACCCGATCAACGCCGAGCGCCTGCTCTCCTTCCGCGTGCACGACTAAGGGGCGCCGCATGTTCACTCCGTTTGACATTCGTGACGGCAAGGCCGTGGTCACGGCCGACACGAGCCACTTGAACGACAAGCAGCTTGAGGTGCTTGCCGCCTACCAGGCCATGCAGCAGGCCATGGTGAGCGCTGACCACGATGCGATGCGCGACATCGTGGAGGACGGCACCACCTTCACGCACATGAGCGGCTACACCCAGACCAAGGAAGAGTTCATCGCCGAGGTGGGCGGCCCGCTCACGTACTTCCACTCGGACGTGCGTGACGTGGACATACGCATCGACGGCGGCTGGGCGACCCTCACGGGGACCGTGGCCCTGACGGCTCGTGCGTACGGCTCTGAGGGAACCTTCCCGCTGAAGGTGCGCCAGATGCTGCACCGCGTGGGCGGCCGTTGGCCGTACTCAAAGCGTGCGTAGAACGCAAAAACTACCGACCAAGGGAATACGCGCCCACGCTCAACTGGGCTTTTGCGAATCCAGAATCCCTTGGTCGGTAATTCGCCTCAAGACAGGGAGCATGACATGAAGACATATCCGCAGCTATCGAGCTCGTTCACCATTGGCAAGACCACCATCAAGAATCGCTTCGCCGTGGCCCCGATGGATCCTGGCTTTGACGTGGCGCCTGACGGCAGCTTCACGCAGATGGGGATCGACTACTACGTGCGCCGTGCGCAGGGTGGCTTTGGCCTCATCTATACGGGTGGTATGGGTATCGACACCGACTTCGAGAAGTTCGCTCCGTCCGTGCTGGACAACCCCGCCGCCTTCGTGCGCACGGGCCAAGAGATCAACGCGCGCATCGCGGCGTATGGAACCAAGATGTTTGTGCAGCTGGCCTTTGGCCTGGGCCGCAACGCCGGCCTTTCTGCGCCGAGCGAGCTCACCATTATGTGGGACCCGTCGCGCAAGACCCGCGCCCTGACGGCTGAGGACATCGAGACCAAGATGGCCAACTTCGTCGAGGCGGCCAAGCTGGTGCAGCAGGCAGGCTTTGCGGGCATCGACGTGCACGCTATCCACTGGGGACATCTGCTGGATGAGTTTGCGCTCTCCATCATGAACCAGCGCACCGACGAGTACGGCGGAAGCCTTGAGAACCGCCTGCGCATCCCGCGCGAGCTGCGCCGTCGTATCGCTGAGGCCTGTGGGCCAGACT
>DJXA01000086.1:7357-25495 GCA_002449555.1 Atopobiaceae bacterium UBA7016
CCTTGACGAGGCCGAAGAGGCCGGCCGCACGCTTGCCGAGGCGGTGGAGATCGCCAAGCTGCTTGAGAGCTACGGCTACGACGGCCTTTCCGTGGACACCGGCACGCTCGACTCCTACTACTGGGCCTGCCCGCCCAGCTACATCGAGCGCGGCTACATGGTTGAGCTGGCGCAGGCCATCCACGAGGCGGGGGTGCGCATCCCCGTCATCTGCGGCTCGCGCATGAACGACGTGAACATCGCCGAGCGGGCGATTGCCGATGGCAAGATTGACGCCATCGCCTTGGGTCGTCCCTCCATTGCCGACCCCGACCTGCCACGCAAGGTGGTCGCGGGCACGCCAGAGGCCATCCGTCCCTGCATCGGCTGCAACCAGGCATGCATTCATCGCTACGGCCAGATTGGCATCGTGAACTGCGCGGTCAACCCCCTCATGGGCAGGCCCGAGAGCTACGCCCCACAGCGCGCGCTCGTGCCGCGCAAGGTCGTGGTGGTTGGCGGCGGCGTGGCTGGCATGGAGGCTGCCCGTACCGCTGCCCTGCGCGGCCACGACGTGACGCTCTTCGAGAAGTCTGACGTGTTGGGCGGCAACCTCCGCACCGCCGGCGTCCTGATTGTCCGGGACCGAACCCCGGCGCTGCAACATTCGCCTGGAAGACGTGGCTAGCGTTGGCGGACGTACGCTTTGACGAACATGATCTGGTCACCGTCGTGCTCGGGGCGGATGGTGTAGCGGCCAGTGGCCGCGGGCACGATGAACGTCTCGGCGTAGTGCACGACAAATGGGGAGAAGGCGCCGATGGGGCTCTCGACCACCGCCGAGGTCCCGTCCACGAGGTTGAGCATGTGGAAGCCCTCTGTGGCGTCGTGCTCTGTCACGCCACGTGTGGTGAAGCGCCTGGTCTCAATAAACTCCAGCTCATGCAGGCCGGTGTGCTCCTCTAGGTAGTCTTCGCCGTTATGGATTACCTCGGTGGCGTTGACCAGGTTTTCGCACACCCAGCCGGTGGTGCGGTCCCACTGGATGTTGGCTAGGCCGTCGTCGATGTGGATAGGCCTGGGTAAGCCATCCAGCCCGAGGCGGTCCCAGTCCCACAGCTTGAAGGTGAAGTTGTACGGCGTGGCGGAAATCTCCAGCACCATAGCGTTGGCCGCTGAGCAGTGGATGGTGCCTGCCGGGATGAGGAAGTGGTCGTGCTTCTTGGCGGGGAAGCGGTTGACGTAGCGCTCGGCCGGGAAGCTCGGCCCACCCTCCTGAGCGGCGCGAAGGTCGCGCTCGAAGGCCTCCTTGTCCACCCCTTCCTTCAGCCCGAGAAACACGGCTCCGTCTTCGCCCGCATCAAGCAGGTAGTAGCTTTCGTCTTGGGTGTAGGTCATGCCAAAGTGGCTGCGGATGTACTCGGTGAGCGGGTGCACCTGCAGACTGAGGTTCTGCCCGCCCACGGTGTCGAGGAAGTCGAACCGGATGGGAAACTCTGCCCCAAAGCGGCAGTAGTTCTTCATGCCGAGGAGCTCGACGGGCTGGTAGAGCACGAGGTTCTGCGCAGGCACCTCGATGCGTACATCACCAAGGCGCAGGTAGAGGCTGTTTTCCTCGGGCACGCCGTCGAAGGACCATGCATAGTTGTCTGCCGCTGGATCAAGTCCGCAGACCTCCTTCATCCATTGGCCGCCCCAGACACCGGGGTCAAAGTAGGGGACGAGACGGAAGGGCGTGCGAGCAACCTGTGCAAGGCCGTCACGCAACGCAGGGCCGCTGACCAGCTTGGGATTGCCCCGCACGTTGGAGTCAAGGAAGTAGTCAACGTGGTCAAAGACCTCCATCTTGCGCTTGTCGGCAACTCTCCACTCCACAAAGTAGCCGCGCTTGATCTTGCGAAGCGGATCCTCGCCTTCGTTGTGTGCGCGGAAGTTGGGCATGCCGGCACGGTAGCGCAGCTCGATCTCCCATCGGGCGAGGTCGCAGTAGATAAACGTGTCCGCTTCGGCCACGAGGCCCGCCCCCACGCCGTAGACGAGTGTGCGGTCGCCAGAAGGCACCGTAGCCTTGGCCTGCGCGAACGCGTCGGGGTCGATGAAGTCCTCCAGGCGGCCGTAGTACATGACTCCGCGCACGCGGTCGTCGGTCAGGTGTGGCTGCATGCGGGATGTGAGCTCGTCGTCGTAGAAGATGTCGTCAGAGTTGATGACCGTGTCTGGTTTGAATGCCTCGCACACGAGCTCGAGTACCTCACGATCTACGCCGGGATAGCATTCCACTACGAGGACGTGATCCTTTGCATGGGCAAGCTCGCCAAGCTTGGCAACCACGGCCCCGGCGCCCTCCCAAGCCTCGCCCTCGTGGCCCGCGATGCGCGTCTCTGGGTACTTGTCGTAGCTCATTGCGTACTCCTCAGGTAGGGCTAACCAAGGCTCTTACATTAACAACTTAGTTATATAAGCGATTATAGATGGCAATCCGCACAAGAGGCTTACCAGCTTCGAGCGGGCGATGGGTGGCTGGTAACCGTCGTAAACCACGGACATACGCACTTTATGACGTTTACGTGCCGTTTTTGAGCTATAAACGTCATAAAGTGCGTACAACCTCCGCTTATGTACGCCGCCGATGACGTTTAGGCACGCATTGTGCCCGATAAACGTCATCGGTGGCGTACGGTATACTTGACCTCGTGTTTATTGGGGAGGGGAGTGTTCGCATGCTCGAGAATCCAAACGACTTGAGGTCCTGCAGCCTGGCCGACGCGTTCATGACCATCGGCGGCAAGTGGAAGCCCTACATCGTGTGGTACCTGAACACCGCGCCTGACCTCACCATGCGCTACGGCGAGCTGAAGCGGCACATCCCCTGGACCATCTCGCACAAGATGTATGCCCAGCAGCTGCATGAGCTTGAGGCCGACGGCATCATCACGCGGCACGAATACATGGAGGGCAACATCCGCGTGGTGGACTACACCCTCACCGAGGCGGGGCGCTTCCTAGTGCCCGCCATCCTCTATCTGCGCGATTGGCGCGCTGTCTTTGGCGGCTTTCCCGCTTCAACGCTAACGCGCACGCAGGGCACGTGGGAGGACGAGTCCATCACGTATCGCTGCGACGCGAGCGATGGATCAGACGTCGCCACCACCATCACCTTTGACGTCGCCCGCACGCGTGAGGAGTCGCTTGCCGACACCGAAGGCGACGCCTTCCACGTAGCCGAGTAGACAGCGCCCGTGCAACGCGGGTTCGGAACCCGTGTCCCATCTGCAACGCGGGTTCGGAACCCGTGTCCCACATTCGCGTTCACTTTGCGCATATGCGGAAAGTGCACATGCGCTGACCTGCTGCTTCTCAACCTGCAAGATGGTCTTGCGCGGCAACACGATGCCAAGACCTCACGGGAGAAGGAGCAAGATCATGCAGTTGACGAGAAGGACTTTTGTGGGTTCGGCTTTGGGTACGGCGGCAGCGATGGGCCTCGCGGCCTGTGGCGCAACTGGCGGCAACGCCGCGGCGGGTGGCGAGAAGGCCCTCACTGGCACCTACACCATCCATGTGGGCGGCTACGACTGGGGTCCGGGCGTGGACAAGGCCCTCATCACCTTCGACGCCCCGCTCGACGCTGTGAGCGCGACCGACTTCACGGTGACCGAGACCAAGCAGGTCACCGACTGGGCTGACCCCACCTTCCCCGTCATCGAGACCACGCTCGACCGTCAGGTCACCGATGCCTACCTCGCCGACGCCGAGGGCAACAAGACCGAGGAACCCTCTAACACCATCGCCCTTGAGCTGTACGTGAGCCCGCTTGACGGCGGCAAT
The DNA here is from genome assembly GCA_002449555.1 of Atopobiaceae bacterium UBA7016. GTDB lineage: Bacteria > Actinomycetota > Coriobacteriia > Coriobacteriales > Atopobiaceae > UBA1367. The sequence goes on from DJXA01000086.1 coordinate 11,165, forward strand.
ATGGTCTTCAACATGGACAGCCAGTTTGCAACCTGGTGCGATCCGTACTACCTGACCTTCACGCCGGCGGATGGCGCTGCCCTGACCTCGGAGGGTGCCACGGTCACGGGCGTCACCATAGAGCAGAACCCCACCGCCCAGACCACGGCTGCCGACATGTTCAAGCAAGGCGCTTACACCGCCTCTGACGGCATCGCGTTTGACTACGTCGCCTACGCGCCTGAGGAGGAGAGCGACGCGTTGCTCGTCTGGCTGCACGGCATGGGAGAGGGCGGCGGTCAGGTGACGGGCAAGACCACGCCGTACGCCCCCGTCCTGGGCGGCCGCGTGACCGCGCTGGCCAGCGACGCCTTGCAGTCCAAGATGCCCATCCACGTGCTGGCTCCGCAGTGTCCCACCGTGTGGTCTGACATCGACGGCCAAATGACCAACTTCCAAAACGGCATCGACCAGCGCGACGACTGCTACTACCGCGAGGCCCTGGCTGAGCTTATCGACTCGTACGCCGAGGGCATTGGCGCCACCAAGATCGTGATCGCGGGCTGTTCGGCCGGTGGCTACATGACCATGAACCTTGCCGCGCACTACCAGGACAAGTACACGGCCTACGTGCCTGTCTGCGAGGCGTACAATGATCGCTTCATCACCGACGAGCAGATTGCGGTCCTGGCAAAGGTGCCCATGTTCTTCATCCACTCCGCCAATGACGACACCGTTGACTGCAACGAGAACACCATGCCCACCCTGCAGCGCCTGAAGGACGCCGGTGCCACCGAGCTTCACAGCCACATCTCCGAGAAGGTCGTGGACACATCGGGCCTCTACACCAATGAGGACGGCACCCCGTATGAGTACGGCGGCCACTTCGCATGGGTCTACTTCCACAACAACGAGGCAGACTGCGACGAGTGCGGTATTCCCGTGTTCGACTGGATTGTCGAGCAGATGCAGTAAGCAGCCTCGTCAACCAAACGTGCTCTCCCTGGCGACGCCCAGCTCTAGCTGGGCGTCGTTCACGCGTTTCGCGACTACCTCTGCCGCGCATTCGCCGAAAGCACGCCTGTTAGCAGAGCCATGGCACATACACTCTTTAATTGCCTTATGAGGGAAGCATAGGGGAGGGTGGCATGGAAGGCATCGTTAACGTACTCAACAGCTATCTCAATGGTGGGTCCACTAACGAGGCGCACCTCACCGTGGCGCGCTACATGCTGGCCCACTACAACACGCTACCGGAAATGCGCCTGCAGGACGTGGCCGCCGAGTGCTTCACCTCAAGCGCCTCAATCATCCGTCTGGTGCGGAGCTTTGGCTTCGCCGATTACGGCGCGTTCCGCGAGGCCTTGCGCAACGAACAGGCCGGCATGGCGGTACGCACCTTTGACAACGACCAGACACCGCTCCTGGGGCCTGAGGGCCTCGACAGCGCGGGGACGCGCGCGTGGGTCGAGACCGTGGCAAAGAGCATGTTCACCTCTTACCGCACCATTGACATGCGCCAGGCGGAGCAGCTTGCTCGGGACATCCTTGCGTTCCGTCGCGTCTTCATCGTGGCCAACGGTGCAGCCATGTTCTTTGGCGAATACCTCAAGGTGACCACGCCCTTCCAAGGCAAGGCGGTCGTGTCGCTGAGCGACGTTGACAGCAAGGATCTTCCTCTGGGCGAACGCGACCAGACGCTGGTGGTGGTTGTCAGCCAGCACGGCAACCTCATGCGCGATTACCCCGGCATCTTCGAGCGCCTGTCTGAGCGTGCGGCAAAGGTGTGGCTGGTGACGCAGGTGCCCCAGGGCCTCTTTAACGAGGGCATCGTCGACGACGTGCTCTACGTTTCCGGCTCAGGCAGCTACCAGGCCGACATGTTCTCCATGCTGGGCATCTCGGAGCTCGTCCGCCAGCTCACTTGGCAGGCAGGGCAGAAGCAATAGCACTTCTACCTGCGGTTTTATCAGATTCACTTTGTGAATATTCGCAATCCGAACATCGCTAGGACGAGAGGCCTGCGCCCTTCATTATGGGGTCAGCAAGAAGGACAAACACCTTGCAGACCCCAAGAAAGGAAGGAACGCACCATGGCAGCTAAGGACTTCGATCGTATCGCCCAGGAGATCCTGGACAACGTCGGCGGAAAGGACAACGTCACGGGTGCCGTGCACTGCATGACCCGGCTGCGCCTCAACCTCAGGGACTACGACAAGATCAACGCCGATGGCGTCAAGGCCATCAAGGGCGTTCTGGGCGCCCAGATGGTTGGCGGCCAGTACCAGGTCATCATTGGCCAGACCGTGCCCAACGTGTACAAGGAGTTCTGCGCCCTCACCGGCATCAAGGAGACCGGTGCCATCGACGAGAACCTTGACGAGGGACCCAAGGGTCCGCTGACGTTCAAGGGCGTCATCGACAAGTGCCTCGACGCCATCACCGGCAGCCTGACCCCGATCCTGCCCATCCTCATCGTCGCCGGCCTGATCAAGATGATCATCGCCATCCTCGGCCCCACGATGCTGGGCGTGGTGAACGAGGGGGATAACCTCTACAGCATCCTCAACCTCGCGGGTGACGCGGGCTTCTACTTCCTGCCCATGTACGTCTCCGTCTCTGCGGCCCGCAAGTTTGGTGCCAACCAGTGGATTGCGATGCTGATTGCCGGTATCATGCTTCACCCCACGATGACGGGCTGGGTGACCGAAGGCACCCCGATGACCGTCTACGGCATCCCCATGACGCTCGTCAACTACTCCTCGAGCGTCTTCCCCATGATCCTGAGCATCTTCGTCATGTCCTACGTGGAGAAGTTCTTCAAGAAGGTCGTCCCCGAGCAGGTGTCCACCATGTTCGTTCCCCTGGGTACCGTCCTCGTCATGCTCCCGCTTGCCCTCTGCGTCGTCGGCCCGCTCGGCCAGATCCTCGGTAACGGTATCTCCGCTGGCCTGCTTGCTCTGCACAACATCCTCGGCCCCGTGGGCGTTGCCATCATCGGCTCCCTCTTCCTGCTCCTTGTTGCCACCGGTATGCACCTGGCCGTCATCTCCACCGCTCTCATCTCCTTCGCTCAGCTCGGCTATGACGACACCATCCTCGTTGGCTCCATCTGCGGCACCTATGCCTTGATCGCCATCTACCTCATGTACACCCTCAAGGCGAAGGACGCCGAGGACCGCGAGCTGGGTCTCTCCTGCTTCGTCTCCCAGGCTCTGGGCGGCGTCGGCGAGCCGGGAATCTTCGGCATCATCATGCGCAAGCCCAAGGCCCTGCTCATCGAGATGGTTGCTGCCTTCTGCGGCGGTCTCTACGCTGGCCTGACCCACTGCGCCCTCTACCTGCTCGGCTCCTCCAACTTCATGAACGCCATCGTCTTCGCCAACCCCAACGATCCGATGGGCCTCGTGAATGGCTGCATCGCCTGCGGCATCAGCTTCGTGGTCGCGGTCGTGCTCTGCCTGGTCCTTGGCTTCGACGGCCCCCTGCCCTTCTTCGGAAAGAAGCAGGAAGCGTAAAGCAAGCCCTTCCTTTCCAAGCCGGTCGGACGCCAACAGGGTGTTCGACCGGCCCCTTCTTACAAAACACCCTCTTTCCCACCAATCACAGTGAGGTGAAACCATGAGCACGACGGAGAAGTTTACGAGCGAGCGCCTGTCAGAGCGTATCTGGCGCCTCAAGGACGCCTATGGCGTCGCGATGTACCTGGTGGAAGGCTCCGAGCGTGCCTGCCTCATCGACACCGGCTACGGCATCAAGGGCCTGCGCGCGTACGTTGAGGGCCTGACCGAGAAGCCCCTGTTCGTTCTTTTGACCCACGGCCACGTTGACCACGCCTTTGGTGCTGCCGAGTTTGACGAGGTCCACATGAGCCACCGCGACCTGCCCGAGTTTGCCGCGCAGTCAGACGCTGCCTGGAGGGCCAACTTCATCAAGGTGGCCTTCTCCAAGAAGGGGACCTTCGAGATGAACGAGCCCTACGCCGGCGAGTTCATCGACGTGACCGACGGCGAGGAGTTTGACCTGGGCGGGCTTACCGTGCGCTGCTACGCCGTGCCGGGGCACACGCCGGGCTGCATCGTGCCGGTGCTGGTGGAGGAGCGCACGGCCATCTTTGGCGACGCCGCGGGCCCCGGGACGCTGGTGACCGAGGAATACGCGCCCAAGCTGAGCGAGTACCTGGCTGCCCTGCGCAAGCTGAAGGCCAATGAGGACGCGTGGGACCGCGTACTGCGCTTCCATGGGACCTGCGAGTCTCCCAAGAGCCTGCTGGATGACATGATCGAGATCTGCGAGCAGGTGATTGCCGGCGCCGACGACCACATTGCTCAGCCGGCGAACGCGGGCGACGCCTATCCCATCAAGAGCGACCTGCCCATCTATCTGGCCAAGGAGACGCTGCCGGGCAGCCAGCAGCGCGTGGACGGCCGCGAGGGCAACCTCTTCTACCGTGCGGACAAGGCCTGCTAGCTGTGTGGGCATCTCGAACCTGACAACAAGAGCCAAAAGCGAAAGGAACACATCATGGGATTCTTTGACAAGCTGTTCGGAAGCAAGAAGCCGGCCAAGCCCGAGGCCGTCGCGGCGTCTGCGGAGAAGGGTGTCGTGTGCGCGCCTGCCACCGGTCGCGTCGAGGTCACCGACCAGATTCCCGACCCGGTCTTTGCCTGCGAGGCCATGGGCCAGACCGTGGCCGTGTGGCCCGTCGACGGCAACGTGTTTGCCCCGGTTGCCGGAACCATCGCGAGCGCCATGCCCCACGCCTTTGGCATCGCTGGTGATGACGGCGTGGAGGTGCTCGTGCATGTGGGCGTGGATACCGTCAACATGAAGGGCGATGGCTTTGAGGTGTGGGTCAAGGCCGGCGACCACGTGGCGGCGGGCGACCCGGTTCTCTCCTTCGACCGAGACAAGGTGGCCAAGGCGGGCTATAAGGACATCATCATGACCATCATCACCAATACCGACGATATGGCGAGCATCGAGAAGGTCGCCGAGGGCCAGGTGGCCGCTGGCGCCAAGCTCATGCAGACGGCGCACTGTGCGGGCCCCGCGAGGCCTGCTGGCTGATGGACATGTAGCCCGTCTCGATGAGGCCGAAGCCGCCGGTTGCGCGCGTGGCGTAGTAACGGGCCATGCGCGCGGTGGCGGTGTGGCCCTCAAACGACATGTGCGATGACATGGGCGTCATGACGAGGCGGTTCTTCAGGGTGATGCCGCCAACGGAGAGCGGCTCGAAGAGTCTGTCAAACATGGGCATGCTTTTCCAAGACGTGATTGTCCCTCTATTGTCGCGTGCGCGCGCGAGGTGGAAAAGTACTCACTTCAAGGTAAGTGCCCAGCTAGAGCATGGTACTTGCTTCAAAGTGCGCTCTGTTGTCGCCCGTCTTCCTGGGTCACAGTTGAGGCGAACGAAAACGGACGAAAGGCGGATGGAATGGTTCCCGAAGGATGCAAGGTCATAGAGGCGCTCCCCAGCCAGATGGCGTACGAGGTGTACTACGTGGAGGGGGTCTATGCGACTCGTGACGTGGACGGCCGCGAGCGGCCGCTCAGGTACTATGCCGTCATCCCCACCAAGGGCTCTCCCATGGGCTCGCGCGGCGACGACAGCCTGCGCTTTCCCACCATCGTGTATTGCCAGGGATCGGGCTGGCACCAGCAGTGGATCTGGCACCACCTTGCGCATCACGTGCGCATGGCCGAGCGCGGCTTCGTGGTGGTCTCGGTAGAGGTGCGCCCCTATGGCGAGACGGTGTTTCCCGGCGAGGTGGACGACTTCTCCGAGGCCGTGCGCTGCGTGCGCGAACACGCGGCTGGGCTGCGCGTTGATGCCGACCGCATCGCCTTCTGGGGGGACTCCTCCGGCGCGCACACGGCGCTCATGGCGGCATACGCCGCGGGTGCCGAGCTTGCGCCTCGCTGTGTGGTGGATTGGTATGGCCCCACTGACCTGCGGCTCTTCTACCAGCATGATTGGTCGTATGACCTGCATGGGCCCACGTCGCCCGCCGGCCGCATGCTGGGCGACATCGAGCTCGCCGAGCACTCTGACCTTGCGACCGCGGCGAGCCCGGCGCATCTGGTGACGGCTGAGGCGCACGTCCCCCCTACGCTCATCATGCATGGCGGTGCGGACGAGCTTTTACCCTTTGAACAGTCTGCGACCCTGTACGAGCGCCTGCGCGCTGCCGGCAAGGACGTCGAGTTCTATCGCATGGAGGGCATGGGGCACGGCGAGGGGAGCTTCGACAACGCGGCCGTGCTCGACATCGTCGAGGGATTCCTGCGCTCTCACATGGCATAACGGGGCCATCTACCTGCGTACTTACTTCAAAGTGCGTTCTTTTGCGCGCGCGGCCCACCTCGCATACTTGATGGTGAAGAGAAGCATGTGAGGAAAGGAACATACCATGAAGCAGCTCATCATTCGTGCGGACGACCTGGGTTACAGCGAGGCCGTGAACCGCGGTATCGAGAAGACCGTGCGCGAGGGCCTGGTACGCAGCGTGGGTCTGATGCCCAACATGCTCACGGCGGAGTCGGGTTGGCAGCTCATCGCCGACTGCGACATCGCCATCGGCCAGCACACCAACCTCTGCCTGGGCACGCCCTGCGCAGATCCCGCGAGCATTCCCTCGCTGGTGGACGAGCGCGGCCAGCTGTTGTCGAGCCGTGCCTTTCGCGAGGCCTTCGCGCGCGGCGAGGAGCTTGCCACCGTCGACGACATGGCAACCGAGATCGAGACCCAGTACCTGCGCTTTGTTGAGATCGTTGGGCGCAAGCCCGACTACTTCGAGGCGCACGCCGTCGCGAGCAAGAGCCTGAACGAGGCGCTGGGCCGCGTGGCCGAGAAGTACGACCTGCCCTTCCTCGAGCTCTACCCCGAGACGCTCTCCGGCTTCTTCAAGGGCCGCCCGGTGGCCATCCTTCCCATGTACGCGAGCCCCGAGGACTACGACGCCGTCGCATGGTTCAAGCAGGATGTGGGCCTTCTGCAGGACGGGACGCCGGGCATGTTCATTGGTCATCCCGGCTGGCTGGACGACTTCATCCTGCGCAACTCCAGCCTCACTATCAATCGCACGCGCGAGGCGGCGGCTCTCTGCGACCCCCAGCTGAAGGAATGGCTGGCGGCACAGGACGTCGAGCAGCTGGACTATCGCCAGCTGTAAGTACCAAGGCACAAGAAAGGTTCTGTTTCTGATGAAGCGCAAAGGCCGTTATCTGGGAATCGTTGCAGCCATGTGCGGTCTCTCCGCCGCAACGGTGGGCCTTATCACTAACGTCGCCGGCCTCTTCTTTGGCCCCATGGCCGAGGAGTTTGGCATCATGCAGGGCGCGGCGAGCCTCACGCTCACCATCGCCAACGTCTGCATGGCCATTGGCGGCCTTGCCACGCGCAAGCTCTCCGAGCGCGTTCCGCTGAAGGTCATGCTCCTTGGCGGTCTTGCGCTCCTGGCCGGATCGACCGCCCTCACTGCGGTCGCGCCCAGCATCGCCGTGGTGTACGTGGCGTCTGCAACGAAGGGCCTGGCTGCGGGCGTTATCGGCTTTGTGCTCATCACCTTCCTGCTCAACAAGTGGTTTGTGGCGCAGCTGGGCATTGCTACCAGCATCGCTATGGGGTGCAGCGGTCTTGCGGGCGCCATGTTCTCACCCATCATCCAGTCCACGATTGCGGGCGCGGGTTGGCGTGCGGGCCAGATGCTCGTGGCGGCGCTCATGGTCGCGCTCGTGCTTCCCGCCGTGTTCGTCGTGCCTTCGTATGACCCCTCTGACGTGGGCCTCGTTCCGTTTGGTGCTGACGCGGGCAACCGCTCTGGTAACGCCGCGGCAGATGAGGCCAAGCGCGTGTCCGTCGACAAGGCGCTCTTCTTTGCGGCGGTCGTCTACTCGGGCCTCTGTGCCGCGGTGAGCGCCCTGCCGCAGCACTTCCCAGGCATGGCGGCGGTCGCAGGGCTCGGCGCGACGGTTGGCGCCACCATGATCTCGATGTGCATGATCACCAACACTGCCGGCAAGATTGCCATGGGGTGGCTGTGCGACCGCATCGGCGCGCGCCTGTCCATCCTCATCTACACCACCTTGACTGCAGCTTCCATCGTCGTGCTCCTGCTGGTGCCGGCCAACGGCGCGTATGTGGCTGCAGCGCTGGTGTCGGGCCTCTGCTACTCGCTGGCAACCGTGGGCCTCACCATGCTCTGCAACGAGCTCTTCGGCAAGCAGGGCGCGGGCATCGTGTACCCCGTTGGCGCCATGGCGTGCAGCCTTTCCAATGCGGTCTTCTCGTCGGTCATCAGTTTTGCGTACGACCTCACGGGTGGCTATGCCGTCATGCTGGTGGCCTTCCTTGGCTTCCTCGTGTGCGCCGATGCGCTGGTCATCTGGGGCTACGGCAGGAAGTAGCGGGCCTGCTGAAGCGCTACTTGCGGGACGAGTGCGGCATGCGAACCATTACGGCGCACGTCATTCCCGCAAACGGTGGCTCTGCGCGTGTTCTGGAGAAGAACGGCTTCCGCCAGCTGTTTTCCAACATCTCCGAGGACTGGGGCTCGGACGAGCTTATCCCCGTTGACAAGTGGGTGTACAAGCGCCGCTGGGACGAGGGATTCCCTGAAGACTAGTTGTTGCCGCCGGCTTCGTGCCAGTGGCCGAGCGTGGGCAGCAGCGCTCCCATGAACGAGACGGCTTCGTCCAACGTCACGCCCGAGGCTTCGGCCAGGTAGGGGGCCGAGGATTCGATGACGTCGTCCATGGTCTGGTAGGCGAAGGTGCCCTTGTCGTAGCACCACTTGCAGTAGTCGGGGTTCTCGTGGCCGTCGGCGTCGTGGCCACGGTCCATGTTGGGAACGGAGAAGGGCGTGCCGCAGCACTGGCACGAGGGCTCTTGCGGCAGGTCAAGCAGCTGCATGACGGGTACGTCAAGCACCGAGGCAAGGAGTTTGGCCATGTCGATGCCAGGCGTGGTCTCGCCGTTCTCCCAACGACTGACGGCTTGGCGGGTCACGAAGACCTTGCTTGCGAGCTCTTCCTGCGTCATGCCCTTTGCCTTGCGCGCCTGTACGAGCTGGTCCTTCAGTGCCATGTTTGCTCCTCTCCGCGGTGAGTCGGTATCTAGAGTGACTATATGACGGCTGCGTTCGCGCGTCACGCAACAATGCGTTGCGTGCGTTTACAGACGCGCTTTGTTGTCCTGCGCAAAGACCGCTACCATGAATAAACCCAAGGTGAGAGGGGATGAGATGAAGTATCGCAAGACGGTGGTGCTCAAGGACGGAAGCGCATGCCTTCTGCGTAACGGAACGGCTGCTGATGGGCAGGGCATGCTCGACCTTTTCATCCTTACGCATGGGGAGACAGACTACCTTTTGAGCTATGCGGACGAGTGCACCATGACCTCTGACGACGAAGCGGCATACCTTGCTGCAAAGGCCGCGAATCCGCGCGAGATAGAGATCGTTGCGGAGGTTGACGGGAGATTGGTGGCGTCTGCTGGTATCGGGTGCGTGCGCGACCGCGAAAAGATGAGGCACCGCGCCGAGTTTGGCATCAGCGTGGAGCGTGCCCACTGGGGCCTAGGCATAGGGCGAGCGTTGGCCGAGGCGTGCATCGAGTGCGCGAAGAAGGCGGGGTACGTCCAGCTTGAGCTGGAGGTTGTTGCCGAGAACACAAGCGCTGTCGCCCTATACAAAAGCTTGGGCTTCGTGGAGTGGGGACGCAACCCCAAGGGTTTCCGTACGCGTGACGGCAGGTGGCAGGAGCTCGTGCTCATGCGGCTTGATCTTGGTGGGGAGTGAGTGGCATGGAACGTCCGGTAACTACGCTGTTTATGCTTATGTCCGTGGATGGAAAGATTAGCACGGGTGCTGGCGATTGCCGTGACTTTGACCGCGACTTGCCACACGTGCCCGGCGTGGCCGAGGGTCTGCACCAGTACTATGAGCTTGAGCAACAGACGGACTTGTGGTCGCTCAACACTGGGCGTGTGATGGCAAAGGTTGGCGCCAATGAGTTGCCGCTGCCAGAGAAGATCCCCGTCTCGTTTGCCATTTTGGACAATGCACACCTGCTTGAGTCGGGTGTTCGATGGCTCTGCGCCAAGTGCCAGCGGGTGGTTGTCGTTACGTCCAATGCGTCGCATCCCGCGCTTGGCGTGGAAGAGGCGAACCTCTCGGTGATTCTTCAGGAGCAGCCATCACTTGCGGAAGCGCTTGTGCGACTGAAGGCAGACTTTGGCTGCGAGCGGCTGACCGTTCAGTCGGGTGGCACGTTGAATGCGGCATTGGTGCGCGAGGGGCTCATCGACTACGTGGACATCGTGGTGGCACCGCTCTTGGTGGGTGGACGTGAGACCCCAACGCTCATGGATGGGCCATCGCTGGCGTCGATGGACGAGCTTGCGAAGCTTTGCGTGCTTGAATTGGAGGCTTGCGACGCGTTGGAGGGCTCGTACGTACGTCTCCGGTATCGGGTTAGGCATTAGGCCGTCAATTTGTACCACGTTTTGACGGTTTTTGTAATGATACATTTCATAGTCGATTATATGCAAAACTGAGGCCTATAAAGGTGCAGGTAAAAGGCTTGTTAGCCAGAGGGTCTGTTAAAGATTTGGGCACAAAAAGAGACATACGAAAAATGGCATTACACAAACCGCAAAAACGTGGTACAAATTGCGAGGTTGACTTCAAGAAAGGCGGCTGCAGGCGCCAGAACGTGAATAATGTTGCTATGGGAGGGTCAAATGTCTGGTTCAGAGCTGTCTGCGTTTGCATATGGGGTTATCGCGGCGCTGGATTTGCAGCCGCATCCGGAGGGAGGCTGGTACCGTCGCACGTGGCAGTCAGGAATTGCTGCGGGTTCGGGTGCAGCGGCTTCCGCCGAGGACATGGGGGAGTATGCAGCTGCAGTTAGGCCGCTTGCCTCGCTTGTCTACTTCCTGCTTCCCGCCGGGGACGCAAGTGCGTGGCATATGGTTGATGCAGATGAGCTGTGGCTTTGGCACGGACCTGGCAGCGTGACGGTAGAGCTTGGCGGCACGGGCGAGGCACCTGATGAGGCGTCTGCTGAACGTGTGGTGCTTAGCGTCAATCAAGATGATCCGGCGCAGGCCTGTGGTCAAGCAATCATTCCTGCTGGGACGTGGCAACGAACGCTTCCGACCGATGCCGACGCGCTGGTGTCATGTGTCGTGAGCCCAGGGTTCACGTACGCCGGATTCTCACTTGCGAATGAAGATTGAGCGGCTCCTCAGTACAGAGCGAGTATCGTTTTTTGGATAGTTTTACGGAGGGGCCGCACATTTTGGCGGCCCCTCCGTTGTTGAAGGTAGGGAGGTGATGAGGCTTGCCGAGAAGAGACCAAACGCGCCTGAGTCCGGACCAGGCGCGCAGGATTGCCGAGGAATGCTATGGCGAGGTGCTGGCGTACTGCAGGCGCCACGCGCCCGCTGGGCATGATTCGGCCGACCTAGCGCAGGAGACGTTTCTGCGATTCGTGCGTGCACAGGGGTATCGCGAGCGGGGCAAGCCCATCGCCTATCTGATGCGCATAGCGAGAAGCGTCTGCGTGGACGCGAGCCGCGAGCGAAGGTTGGAAACCGTTGCGCTGGACTTCGAGGTGCCTGCCGCAGATGCGACAGACGAGCGCGGCGAGGGAATCGACGAAGCGGTGGCGCAGCTTCCTGGCGAGTTGCGCGAGGTAATTGAGCTGCGCTATGGCTCGGGTCTTGAGGTGAACGAGGTGAGTCGCGTGCTCGGCGTCAGCCGGTTTGCGGTGCGTAGACGCATAAACAGGGCACTTGAGCTGCTGAAAGACAAGCTGGGGGAGGATGGCCTGGATGGATAGGGTAACGCGCGCTCGCATTGAAGGTGAGCTTGTCCAGCGCCTTGCCAGGCAACGCGAGGTGCCGCATTCAGAAGCGCTGGACGGCTTGGTCTCTGCCATGCTTGTGGAAGACGCCCGGTCAGCCGTCGCGCAGGTCTATGACCTGGGGTTTATTCCGTTTGTGGCAGCCCAGGTGCGTTTCATCCCCGCCTGGACGTGGGCGGCGCAGGCTGCGCTCGTGGTGGTGATGTACCTTGTGGCCACAGCCTCGGCGAGCGCCGAGGCAACGAGAATGACAGTGGGCATCCTCTCCGCCATGACAGTGCTGGTGGGCGTACCTACCGTTCACGCCAGCAGGCGGTATGGCGTGGCGGAGCTGGAGTACTCGTGTCTGCACAACACCGCAAGCGTGCTAGTGGCGCGGCTGATCGCGCTGGGCTGCTCGTCGGCGCTGGCAGTTGCTTGTATGGTGGGGCTGGCCGTGTCGTCGCTTGATCTCGGCGTGTTCGAGGTGTCCCTTTGGGCGAGCCTGCCGTTCTTCTGCTCGTGCGCAAGTGCGTTGGCCGTGCTTCGCAAGGCGCCGCCGGATGCCGCCGCGCTTTTGGCGGTTGCCGTCGTAGCGGCATGCTGCTCAGCACTTCTTCTGGTGGACATCGCGTTTTCGCAGTTGTACGACGCGGCATCACTGGCTGTCTGGGCTACCGCTGCAGCCTTGGCGCTGGCGTGGCTTGCACGCGAAGTCACCTTGACGCTTCGCTTGGCGGCCGTAGGGCTTGACGCGTTCTCTCCGCACCTAGCAAAGACCTACCACTAGACAAGGATTGTGCAATGGAACTCACTTTTGACAGGCTGACCAAGCAGTTTGGGGCGCGCATCGCCGTGGACCGCGTGTCGGCCACGCTGACGCCGGGCGTGACAGGGCTGCTTGGCGCAAACGGCGCGGGCAAGACCACGCTCATGCGCATGACCTGCGACGTGCTTCGCCCCACCAGTGGGCAGATCCTGCTTGACGGGCAGGACACGGGCGAGCTGGGAGACGAGTATCGCGCGATGCTCGGTTACCTGCCACAGGACTTCGGCGCGTACCCCGACTTCTCGGTGCTTGACTTCATGCGTTACATGGCAACGCTCAAGGGCTTTAACAGCCGCGATGGGCGCGCCCGCAGCATGCGGCTTCTTGAGGAGGTGGGCCTTGCCGATGACGCACGCCGCAAGGTGAAGACCTTGTCCGGGGGCATGCGGCAGCGCCTAGGCATCGCGCAGGCCATGCTCAACGACCCAGCCATCCTCGTGCTGGACGAGCCGACGGCGGGGTTGGACCCCAAGGAGCGCGTGCACTTTCGCAACCTTATCGCGAGCTTTGCGCAGGAAAAGATCGTGATTCTCTCTACGCACATCGTCTCTGACGTGGAGTTTATTGCCAACCGCATTCTGGTGATGCGGCAGGGAGCGTTTGCGTTGGACGGTTCGCCGGAGGACGTGGTGGCGCAGGCCGTCGGCAAGGTGTGGGAGTGTCACGTGGATGCCCGGCAGGCGGAGGAGATGGCGTTGAGCTCGACGGTTGCCAACGTGCGCTATGCGGCAGACGGGCATGCGGTGGTGCGCGTGGTGGCGGATGAGGCGCCCACCGCAGAGGCGACGCCCGTCGAGCCGACGCTCGAGGACCTGTACCTGTACGTGTTTCGCGATGAGGCGGGGAGGTAGGCGCCATGTGGATGCTTGTACGCTTTGAGCTGCGAAAGCTTGTAAGCAACCGGGCAGGGATGGTGGCGTGCGCGCTGGTGCTTGCGATGCTCGTGGCGGTTGCCGCACTGAACGTGATGACCCTGGGCGTGCGGGACTACGAGTCAGGTGACTACGTGCACGCCTTTCAGGCGCAGCGCGCCATCCGCGCGCGTGCCGAGCGCCACGCCGGGACGCTCACTGACGAGCGCGTTGCTGCCGACGCGGCGGCCTATGATCGCGCCATCGAGCTGTGGGAGGCGCAGCCCGAGCTCGCGGACGTGGGCGGTTGGGAGGCTTCCGGCGATGCAGCCATCACGCTGGGCCTTGACTTCTGGCGTGAGACCGGTGCTCTCTTCGATGACCCGTACTATGACGAGGTGGTTGGCACGCTTGACTCGGCGAGCCCGCGTGCGTCCAGCCTTGAGGACGGCGCGGCGGCGCGGGTTGATGGTGCGCTCAGCCAGGGCTTCTGGGATTACTTCCCCTATTCGGATGCCGAGAAGGCGTACTGGCACAACCTTGAAGATGACATTGCCTGGCCAATGGAGTACGGCTACGAGCGCGGCTGGCACAACGTCATTCGGTGGAAGGGCTTTGCGGGCCTGGCGGTGGTGGCGCTCTGCATCGCTCTTTCCGGCGTGTTTGCAGGGGAGTATCAGGATGGCACGGTTGCTGTCGTGCTACCCACGCGGCACGGGAAGCGCCTGCTTCCGGCCGCAAAGGTCGTTGCCTCGATTCTGTTTGCCACGGCGTACTGGGTCTTGCTCGTGGTGATCGTCGTTGGCCTGCACGTTGGTATCT
>DJXA01000087.1:0-4934 GCA_002449555.1 Atopobiaceae bacterium UBA7016
CCCGCGCTCATCTTTGCCGTCATCGCAGCGTTCATCTAGGCCGCGCCACGAGGGTCCGACCCTCGTGGTTCAATCAAACTTGCAACAAGCGCGCCACGAGGGTCCGACCCTCGTGGCGCGCTTCTCGTTACCGCGTGCTGATGCTGTAGAACTCGTAGTCGTTCGTGTGACGAGAAACCGAGTACTCAAACGGCCTGCCATCGGCAAGGTAGGCTACCTGACGAACCTCCAGCAGCGGCTCTCCCTCGCCGACGTGCAGCCACACGCGCTCGTCCTCGGTAGGTACGACGGCCTTGATGGTGCGGTGCGCGCTGCCAATCTTCAGCCCAAGCTCATCCTCGATGTAGTGATAGATGGAGGCCCTCAGGATGCTCTCTCGCAAGTTGGGGATGAGCGAGATGGGCATGTAGGTGTACTCAATGACCTTGGGCGTGCCGTCGACGAGGCGGGCGCGGCAGATGTGGTAGGCAAACCCGTCGCTGTCCATACCCAACTTGTCTGCGATCTCTGCGGTGGGGTGTACCACTGAGAAATCGTGCACTTCGCTTGTGAGCACCTGTGGCGTGCCCTCATACTCGGCTGTCATACCCGACATCTGCTGAGAGGTGCTGCCCTGTCGAGTGGTGATGCCCTTCGCAGCCGACGTCTCTTTGATATAGACGCCCGATCCGCGCCGCCGGGCCACGACGCCCTGCAGCTCAAGCTCATCCATGGCGCGCTTGACGGTGGTATTGCTCACGCCATAGCGCTCGCAGAGTTCGGGCGTGGTGGGAAGGCGGTCCCCCTTCTGGTAGACGCCCTGCGCCAGCTCGTCCAGCAGGGTCCTTACCAGTTCTTGGTACTTCAGCATGCATCCTCCCCCAGTTCGCTCACGTCTTTATTATGACCGTTCGCATGCGCCAGAAGAGCGCTGAAAAGAAATTAGAAAAAGTACTTGCTTATAAAATTAAAAGCGTGTAATTTACTAACCAAGAACTTGCAGCAAGAAGGAGCTGCAAAGAAAAGGGTCAAGGAAGGCAAGAAAGGAAGGATCTGACATGGCACAAGGAAAGGGCCAGGTGTTTCTCGACAAGTTCGCCGAGATTTCGGGCAGGATTGGTTCGGAGGTGCACCTCCGCAGCTTGCGTGACGCGTTTGCCACCATCATGCCGCTCTACATCCTGGCGGGTATCGCAGTCCTCATCAACAACGTCGTGTTCCCGCTGTTCCTCTCGGGCGACGCGCTGGCGAGCGCCCAGTACTGGGGCAACTCGCTCACGCAGGGCACACTCAGCATCTCGGCCATTCTGCTCTGCGGTGTTGTGGGCTACTGTCACGCCCACAACATGGGCTTCCAGCGTG
The DNA here is from genome assembly GCA_002449555.1 of Atopobiaceae bacterium UBA7016. Taxonomy (GTDB): domain Bacteria; phylum Actinomycetota; class Coriobacteriia; order Coriobacteriales; family Atopobiaceae; genus UBA1367. Next base: position 1,342 of record DJXA01000087.1, read on the forward strand.
ACATCGCCTGCGTGGTCGTGGCCCTCGCGGCGCTCTTCGTCACCATGCCTCAGACGGTTGACGTCAACGGCGAGCAGGTAGGCGGCCTGTTTGCGAGCGGCAACACCGGTACCGGCGGCCTCTTCGGCGCCATCATCATCGGCCTTCTGGCCACGATGCTCTTCATCAAGCTCGCCGGCATCAAGAAGCTCGAGATCAACCTGGGCGAGGGCGTGCCTCCCATGGTGGCAACCTCCTTCAACATCATGATCCCCATGCTGCTGACGCTGTCCGTCTTTGGCCTGGTGGCCACCATCCTGCAGGTGGGCTTCGGCACCGACGTCGCCACGCTCATCAAGCTGTTCGTCCAGGCCCCGCTGCAGAGCCTCAACTCCAACATCTGGGGCGTCGTGATCATCTACACCTTCGCTAACCTGCTCTTCTGCCTGGGCATTCACCAGAGCGCCATCTCCGGCGTGCTTGCCGAGCCCATGCTCACCATCCTCATCACCGAGAACATGGCGGCCTACGCCTCCGGCGGCTTCGCGGCCATCCAGCCCGACCACTACATGAACATGCAGATCGTCAACACCTTTGGCCTCATCGGCGGCTCCGGCTGCACCCTCTGCCTGCTCATCGCCACGTTCCTCTTCTCCAAGAACAAGACCAGCAAGACCGTTGGTTCGCTGGCGCTGGGCCCTGGTATCTTCAACATCAACGAGCCTGTCATCTACGGCTATCCCATCGTGTACAACCTGCCGCTCATGATTCCCTTCGTCCTGGTGCCCGATCTGTTCATGATCATCACCTACTTCGCCACCGTCGCCGGCCTCATCAACCCCTGCGTGGTCATGGTTCCCTGGACCACCCCGGTCTTCCTGTCGGGCTTCCTTGCCACCGGTGGCGACTTCCGCGCCGTCATCCTGCAGGTCATCCTCGTGGCGCTGGGCGTGTTCATCTACCTGCCCTTCATGAAGGTGCACGAGCGCGTCGTAGCCAAGCAGGCTGCCGAGGAGCTTGCTGAGTAGCCTCTGAACGCGTTATCGCACGTGCCCCGCGTCGAAGTGCTCCCACAATCGGCGCGGGGCCGTTAGTATGGGCAATTGAGCAATGAGCGCACCACCAAGGTCCGACCCTTGTGGTGCAATACGGAAAGGATTGATGAGCATGGCGAACGTGAGGCTTCCGGATGACTTCTTCTTTGGCGCGGCGCTGTCTGGCCCGCAGACCGAGGGCATGTGGAAGGCATACGGAAAGCTCGAGAACCTGTGGGATCTGTGGTCTGGCGAGAACCTGGGCGCCTTCTACAATCGCGTGGGCTCCTACGGTGGCAACGACATGGGCGCACGTTACGCCGAGGACTTCCGCATCTTCCACGAGCTCGGGCTCTCGTCGTGCCGCACGTCCATCCAGTGGAGCCGCCTGATGGACGCCGATGGCCATCTCAACCGCGAAGGCGCCGACTTCTATCACAAGCTGCTGGCTGCAGCGCGTGAGGCGGGCGTCGAGGTGTTCGTCAACCTTTACCACTTTGATATGCCGGCCTACCTCTTCCGCCGTGGCGGCTGGGACAACCGTGAGGTGGTGGAGGCCTACGTGTCGTATGCCCGCGCCGCCTTCACGGAGTTTGGCCAGGAGGTCGAGCACTGGTTCACGTTCAACGAGCCCATCGTGGAGCCGGAGCAGCGTTATGAGCACGGCAACTGGTACCCCTTCCATCACGACTTCGCGCAGGCGCGTCGCGTGCAGTACGGCATCAGCCTCGCGCACGCGCTGGCCGTGGGCGCCTTCCGCGAGCTGCAGGCCGCCGGCACGGTGCGTCCCGACGCGAAAATCGGCCTCATCAACTGCTTCACGCCGCCCTACACGCGTGAGAACCCCACGCCGGCAGACCTTGAGGCCGTGCGCATGACTGACGGCCTGGGCAACCGCTGGTGGCTTGACCTGGTGACCAAGGGAAGCCTGCCCACCGACGTGCTGGATACGCTCGCAGAGCACGGTGTGCACCTGCCGGTGCGCGCGGGTGACGACGCCATCCTTGCCCAGGGTGTGGTGGACTGGTTGGGCTTCAACTATTACCACCCTGCGCGCGTGCAGGCGCCCAAGCAGACCGTGGACGAGTGGGGCAACCCGGTCTTCTCCGAGGAGTACGTCTGGCCCGACGCCGTCATGAACAAGAGCCGCGGCTGGGAGATCTATCCCCAGGGCATCTACGACTTTGCCATGACCATGACGCACGACTATCCTGACCTTGACTGGTTTGTGTCGGAGAACGGCATTGGCATTGAGGAGCACCACGCCGCGCGCACCGCTGACGGCCGCATTGACGACGTGGCCTATCGCGTGCCGTTTGTGGCCGACCACCTGCGTTGGATTGCGCGCGCCATTGACGAGGGCGCACGCTGCAAGGGCTACCACTACTGGGGCGTCATCGACTGCTGGAGCTGGAACAACGCGTTTAAGAATCGCTACGGCTTTGTTGAGGTCGACCTGCAGGACAACTATTGCCGACGCCTGAAGGCATCGGCCGAATGGCTGCGCAACGTTGCGGTGACCCATGTGATCGAGGACTAAGCTTTGATATCAGCAATGCAACAGAAAGGGTGCCGTATGGACGCATCTAAGGGCCTTATCGTACTGAAGCCCGTCCTGCATAACAACATCTGGGGTGGCCGTAGGCTTGAGCAGTTTGGCTACGAGCTGCCCGACGGCCCGGTGGGGGAGTGCTGGGGAATCTCGGCCCATCCGCATGGCGACTGCACCGTTGACGGCGGACCGTTTGATGGCATGACGCTCTCCCAGCTGTGGGATGAGCATCACGAGCTCTTTGAGGGAGCGACGGGCGACCGGTTCCCGCTGCTGGTCAAGGTGCTCGACGCGCTGGATGACCTCTCCATTCAGGTGCATCCCGACGACGCGTACGCGATGGAGCACGAGAACGGGTCGCTCGGCAAGCACGAGTGCTGGTACGTTCTGGACTGCCACGAGCACGCTCACATCATCGTGGGCCAGCACGCGAAGAGCCGTGAGGAGTTCGCGAAGCTCGTTGAGGAAAACCGCTGGAACGACATGGAGAACTTCGTCCCCATCAAGAAGGGCGACTTCTTCGACATCAAGCCGGGCACGGTCCACGCCATCTTGGGCGCAACGCTCATCCTCGAGACGCAACAGTCGTCGGACGTGACCTATCGCGTGTTTGACTACAACCGCCGTCAGCCCGACGGCTCGCTTCGCGAGCTTCATCTGCAGCAGGCCATGGACGTCATCGACTACGACGCCAAGGCCCCGGAGTCTGGTGAGGTCACGAACCCCGAGATCGATGGCATCACGCAACTGATGACCTGCAAGTACTTCAGCGTCTTCAGGGTGCGCGTGACCAAGGATCACCCGGTCACGCTGACGCAGGACCACCCGTTCCTGAACCTCTCGGTGGTGGAGGGCGAGGGCGGTACCATCAGCGTTGCCGCCGGTAGCCGCGAGGTAAAGCTGGGCTCGCATCTGATCGCACCCTGTGGCTGCGGAGACATCACGTTGGAGGGCGACATGACCCTCATCTGCAGCTTCGTGCCCACAGAGTAACCAGCAAAGAAATCGTCGTGCGGTTTGGGGGTAGC
>DJXA01000087.1:5044-5952 GCA_002449555.1 Atopobiaceae bacterium UBA7016
GCTACCCCCAAACCGCACGACGATTCATCAGGGAAGCGAGCGGCGTTAGCGGTGATAGTACCCGTGGCGCTCGAAGGTGGGCTCGCAGCAGACGTTGATGCCCAGGTCGCGGTAGAGCTTCTCGTCGGTGGGCGAGATGATCACCGAGAAGTAGGCGTCGCAGCCCTTCAGCTCTTTGGCTGCCTCGATGGTCATGGCCGCGCGCGGGTTGGTTGCCGAGCTGATGGAGAGCGCGATGAGGGTCTCGTCCGAGTGCAGGCGCGGGTTTGAGCTGTGCAGGTGCTCGGTCTTCAGCCGGCTGATGGGCTCGAGCGCCTCGTCGGAGACCACGTACTCTTCGGCAGGGATGCCAGCCACATGCTTGAGGGCATTGAGCAGCAACGACGAGGCGGCACCCAGGATGTCGCTGGTCTTGCCGGTCATGACGGTGCCGTCGGGCAGCACCATGGCGCCGGCGGGAAGCCCCGTCTCCTCGGCGCGGGCAAGGCATGCCTGGTGTGCGGGGGAGTAGTCAACGGTGACTTCGGCCTGCTTCATGAGCAGCTCGATCTTGGCCAATGCTGCCTCGCCCGCACCGGTGCGCGCGAGCTCCTCCGCCGTCTGGAAATAGCGGCGGACAATCTCGTTCTTGCCAGCCTCGCGGCAGACCTCGTCGTCGCTGATGCACTTGCCCACCATGTTGACGCCCATGTCAGTGGGGCTCTGGTAGGGGCTCTCGCCCATGATGCGCTCCATCATGGCCTTGACCACGGGGAAGGTCTCCACGTCGCGGTTGTAGTTGACCGTCACCACGTCGTAGGCCTCGAGGTGGAACGGGTCAATGATGTTGCGGTCGTCCAAGTCTGCCGTCGCGGCCTCATAGGCGATGTTGACGGGATGCTTGAGCGGCAGGTTCCACACGGGGAAGG
>DJXA01000087.1:6024-19187 GCA_002449555.1 Atopobiaceae bacterium UBA7016
ACGGGGAAGGTCTCGAACTTGGCGTAGCCTGCCTTGACGCCGCGCTCGTACTCGCCATAGATTTGCGAGAGGCAGGTGGCCAGCTTGCCCGAGCCCGGGCCCGGCGCCGTGACCACCACAAGCGGGCGGGACGTCTCGACGAAGTCGTTCTTGCCAAAGCCCTCGTCGCTCACGATGTGGTTGACGTTGGTGGGGTAGCCGTCGATGAGGTAGTGGCGGTAGCAGCGGATGCCCATGCTCTCGAGGTGGCGCTGCCAGGCCTCGGCGTGCGGCTGACCCGTGAAGTGCGTGATGACCACGCTGTTGGCCAGAAGCCCCATGCCGCGGTAGATGTCCATCAGGCGCAGCGTGTCCTCGTCATACGTGATGCCGATGTCCGAGCGACGCTTGGAATGCTCGATGTCCTCGGCATTGATGGCGATGATGACCTCGGCGTCATCGGCCAGCTGGGCCAGCATGCGCACCTTGGAGTCAGGCTCAAAGCCGGGAAGCACGCGGCTCGCATGATAGTCATCGAAGAGCTTGCCGCCAAACTCCAGGTAGAGCTTGCCGCCGAACTGCCCAATCCGCTCGCGGATGTGAGCCGCCTGCATCTCGATGTATTTGTCGTTGTCGAAACCGATCCGCATGCTACTTCACTCCGTACTGCTCGTAATACGCGTCGATGGCGGCCTTGAGGGCGTCGTCGATCACGACGCGGCCATCCACCTCGTGGTTCCAGAGGGCCTCGGTGACCTCGGCCATGTCCACGATGGACGCCACGGGGAAGCCGTACTTGTCCTGGATCTCGGCCTGGGCGGTCTTGACGCCTCCCTTGCCGACCTCCATGCGGTTGAGCGAGACCATCAGGCCCACCACCTCGACGTTGGCAGCGGCCTTGAGCTTGGGATAGGTCTCGTCGATGGACTTGCCGGACGTGGTAACGTCCTCGACGATGACCACGCGGTCGCCGTCGTGCAGCTCGGCACCCAAGAGCTGGCCCTTGTCGGCGCCGTGGTCCTTGGCCTCCTTGCGGTCAGAGCAGTAGCGAGCCTCCTTGCCATACAGCTCGGAGAGGCCCATGCAGGTGATGACGGACAGGGGAATGCCCTTGTAGGCGGGGCCAAACACCACGTCGAAGTCCAGGCCAAAGGTGTCGTGGATGGCCTGTGCGTACGCGAGACCCAGGCGATGCAGCTGATCGCCGGTGACGTAGGCGCCCGCGTTCATGAAGAACGGCGACTTGCGGCCGCTCTTCAGAGTGAAGTCTCCAAACTTGAGGACGTCGCTTTGGACCATGAACTCGATAAAGTCCTGCTTGTACTGTTCCATGGGGCTCCCTTCGCGCTCCGTAAAAGATTCAACTTCCTCATGATAGGGCAATGTCATCGAAGCGCACCATTTTTCGGGAGCTGTTGTCCGAATTGTGACAACCGTCCGAATGCAACTTTGGGTCAGGGCGAAAGTTGCGTCGGCAAGGACGGCTATTGCTGGCCCGCATCGGTTTTCTTGTGCCGTCGGAGAGCCTCTGGATTTGTGTCCAGCATGGTCGCTACACTAATGTGCCTACCAAAAAACGGCCCTTTGGAGTGCACATGCCCTTTGACCAGCAGCAACCGCTTTTCGGAACCTATGATGCAGACCAGCCGTGGATGCCCGCTGCGCCGCTCGTTGACCTGGACAGCCTGAATCCTGCGCAACGCGAGGCAGCGGAATGCACCAAAGGGCCGCTTCTGGTGCTGGCTGGCGCTGGTTCGGGCAAGACGCGCGTGCTGACGTACCGCATCGCCCACATGATTGGTGACGAGGGCGTTCGTCCGTGGCAGATCCTGGCCATCACCTTCACCAATAAGGCGGCGGCTGAAATGCGCGAGCGTCTGGCCAAGCTGGTCCCCAGTACGCGCGGCATGTGGATCAGCACGTTCCATGCCATGTGCGTGCGCATCCTGCGCGAAGACGCTGAGCTTCTGGGCTATCGCCCCAACTTCACCATCTATGACGACGATGACTCCCGCCGTCTGGTGCGCGACATCATGGCTGACCTGGACATCGATCCCAAGCAGTATCCGCTCAACTCCATTCGCGCCATCATCAGCAACGCAAAGAACGCGCTCATCTCGCCCGAAGAGATGTCGCTCGAGGCAGACAGCCCGGCCTACCAGAAGGCCGCGCGCGTCTACACCGAGCTGCAGCGCCGGCTTGCCCGCGCCAACGCGATGGACTTTGACGACCTGCTCACCCGTGCGTACGAGCTGCTCTCCAAGCACCCCGAGGTGCTCGACCGCTATCAGGAGCGCTTCCGCCAGATCAGCGTGGACGAGTATCAGGACACCAACAAGGCCCAGTACGCCATCACCAACCTGCTGGCTGCCAAGTATCGCAACCTGATGGTGGTAGGCGACGACGACCAGTCAATCTATAGCTGGCGTGGCGCCGACATTCAAAACATCCTTGACTTTGAGAAGGATTACCCCGAGGCCAAGGTGGTGCGCCTTGAGGAGAACTACCGCTCGACCGGCCACATCCTAGCTGCTGCCAACGCGGTGGTGGCGCACAACGCGCGCCGCAAGGAGAAGCACCTCTTTACCTCGCGGGGTGACGGCGAGAAGATTCGCGTGTTCCAGGCCGCGGATGAGCGCGACGAGGGCCGCTGGATTGGCTCGGAGATAGAGAAGCTGCACGACGGCGGCACCAGCTACGACGACATCGCCGTCTTCTACCGCACCAACGCGCAGTCGCGCATTCTGGAAGACATGTTCCTGCGCGCGGGCGTGCCCTACAAGATCGTGGGCGGCACGCGCTTTTTCGACCGCGCGGAGATTCGCGACGTTACGGCCTACCTCAAGCTGGTGGTCAACCCGGACGACGATGTGAGCGCCCTGCGCGTGGTCAACACGCCGCGCCGTGGCATCGGCACCACGTCGGTGCGCAAGATTCAGGCCTACGCGGCCGAGCATGGCCTGTCCTTCTTTGGCGCGGCGCAGCTGTGCGTGGCCGAGACCGGCCTGCTTTCCGCCAAGGTGCGCGGCGCGCTTGGTGAGTTTTGCGCCACCATCGAAGCGGGCCGCCACATGACGGGCGAGCTGCGTGACGTGGTGGAGGCCATCGTCGACCGCACGGGTCTTATCCAGGCGCTTCGTGCCGAGAACACCGTCGAGGCTGATGGCCGCATCGAGAACATCCAGGAATTCTACGGCGTTGCGCAGGAGTTTGACGAGACGCACGACGATGTTGAAGAGACGCTCGAGAGCCTGAGGCAGCTGCGCGCGGCCGGGGCCGTAGGCGCGGGTGAGATTCCCGATGCTCTGGCAGCCGAGGTCGAGGCGGATGCCGCGGCGCTCACGCAGGAGCAGCAGGCGCCGCAGATTGCGGCCGAGAAGCTGCCGGCCCTGATGGAGTGGCTGGCTCTGCGCTCTGACCTGGATGCGCTTGCGGGCTCTACCAGCGCCATTACCATGATGACGGTGCACTCAGCCAAGGGCCTGGAGTTTCCCGTGGTGTTTGTGGCGGGCATGGAAGACGGCATCTTTCCGCACCGCGCGCACGAGGGGGAGGGCGAGCACCTTGAGGAGGAGCGCCGCCTTGCCTACGTGGCCATCACTCGCGCGGAGCGCAAACTGTACCTCACTTACGCCACCACGCGGCGCATGTATGGCGGTACCGAGGCCTATCCGCGCAGCCGCTTCTTGAACGAGATTCCAGAAGAGCACGTGCAGAGCATTGGCGTTGGGTCTTCGGGCTTCTCGGGCACGGGTTGGGCAAAGCGTGGAGACCGTCACGGCACGTACGGCTCGGGCCGCGGCTCTGAGGTGTATGGTGGCAACGTGTTTGGCTCGCGCACGAGGTCGACGGGCGGCTCGCGCGACGTGGCGCGCCCGGCCGTCACGGGCATCAAGCGCGACGCGTCCAAGGCTGCCGAGACGTTTTTGCCCGGCGACCAGGTGTCGCACAAGACCTTTGGCCCCGGCAAGGTGGTTGCGGTGCAGGGTGATACCATCGAGGTGCACTTCACGCGCACCGGCAAGACCAAGAAGCTGATGAAGGGCTTTGCGCCCATCGTCAAGATCGAAGGGTGACGCACATGATGGAGACGCTCTTCTCTGGCCTCGAGCCCGCCTCGTACGTTGCCAAGGCGGTGCTGCTCGTCATCGTGGTTGTGGTGGCCCTCGTGGTCCAGCGGGTGAGCGTTCCCATCTCTCGTCGTGCGCTTGAGGCGGCAAAGGTCCCTCAGGCAACCATCTTGCTCAACATCCAGCGAGGCCTTATCTGGGGCTTTGCGCTGCTCTTCGTACTGGGCCCGGTGTTTGGCATCGAGCCGACGGGCTTTGTGGCCACGCTGGGCGTGACCTCGGTGGCACTCTCGCTCGGCCTGCAGGACACCGTGTCCAACCTTATCGGTGGTCTCACGCTCATGCTCTCCAAGATCATCCAGCCCGGTGATTACGTCACGGCAAGCGGCTTCACGGGCAAGGTCACCGACATCAACTGGCGCTACACCTGCGTGGAGGACCGTGGCGGCAACATGCAGGTCATTCCCAACTCGGTGCTGTGGAAGTCCGCGTTTGTCAAGCTGGTTGAGGGCCCGGCGCTTTCTAGCACGCTTACCATGGCGGTGAAGAAAGACGCAAACCTTAACGTGGTGGCGGAAGAGGCCGTGGTTGCGGCAACCATGGCGGCAGCAAAGCTGCTTGACCTCAAGCGCAAGCCCATCGCGGAGTTCTCTGAACCAAGGGCAGATGGCATAACGCTGAACCTGACGCTCTTCATGGCGGACGGCACTACCAGCGCCGCGGTCAATGACGTGGTAGCGCGCGCCTTGGTCGGCAAGCCTTGGCTTGCGTAGGGAGCTCTGCGCTCGGCGTAACCGGATTAAGGTATGCGCCAGTATGCCCGGTCCATCTTGAAGCAGCACCGTCCTAATGCCCGCGCGTCATATAACGTTTGCGCAGGTATATGCTTATTCAGCACATCAATACTGCCGCTTACCAAAGAACCTCAGAAGACATATGCATAAGACGAGTCCATGGACGATGATGGGGGTGTGCACAACACCATCGTCTAGAGGAGAAGTCGTATGGCCGCATCGTTTCGAAAGGACCCGTCAAAGCCCAAGCGTGTCGTCATAGCACTTGGTGGAAATGCGCTGGGCGACACGCCATCCGAGCAGATGGAAAACGTTCGCAAGGCGGCTCCCGCCTTGCTTGACGTGATTGACGAACACACCGAGATCATCATCACCCATGGCAACGGCCCCCAGGTGGGCATGATTCAGAAGGCCTTTGCCATCTCCTCGACGCTTGACGAGAAAGTCCCCGTGATGGACTTGCCTGAGTGCGGCGCTATGAGCCAGGGCTACATCGGCTATCACCTGCAGCAGGCACTCGGAGCAGAGATGCACCGTACCGGCAAGAAGTGGCACGTAGCAACGGTCGTGACGCAAATCGAGGTCGATGCCGACGACCCATCGTTCCAAAACCCCACCAAACCAATTGGCCCCTTCCTGACCAAGGAGCAGGCAGAGAGCCAAGCCGCGCAAGATCCCAGCTTCCACTTCGTGGAGGACTCTGGGCGCGGCTACCGGCGTGTGGTTGCGAGCCCGCGTCCGCGGCGCATCGTGGAGTCCGAGTCCATCCTCAACCTGCTTGACAACGAGTTCATCGTCGTCGCGTGTGGCGGTGGCGGCATCCCCGTGATTCGCGACACCGACAACTATGGCTGCTATAAGGGTGTCCCGGCAGTCATCGACAAGGATATGGCCGGCGCCCTTCTGGGGGAGGACTGCGATGCCGACATGCTGGTGTTGCTGACGGCGGTTGAGCATGTCGCCATCAATTTTGGCAAGGAAAACCAGCAAGACCTGACGGACGTAACGGTGAGCGAGGCACGCGCTTACGCCGACGCAGGTGAGTTCGGCAAGGGTTCCATGGAGCCCAAGGTACGCGCGGCGCTTCGCTTCTGCGAGGGTCGGCCGGATCGCGTCGCGATCATCGGCTCGCTGGAGAAGGCTCCCGAAGCGGTGCGCGGAAAGAGTGGCACGCGTATCCACTACTAGTAAACGTGCGGTGTCAATTGGAGTAGAGGCGCGGCTCTCGAAGCCGCTGGGCGCCGGTTATCCGGCGGAAAGGACGGGCGATACCTATGAGCATGCCCAAGGACTACATCGATACCTGTGACTTTACCAAGGAGCAGCTACTCGCCATGGAAGAGCTCGCCATGGCCATGAAGGCGGCAATCAAGGAGGACGGCTTCTATCCGCACCTGCTGCGCAACCAGAGCCTGGGTATGATCTTCCAGCAGGTCTCTACGCGTACGCGCATCTCGTTCGAGACGGCCATGTGCGATCTTGGCGGCCATGCGCAGTTCTACGGCCCTGGCACCATTCAGCTGGGTGGGCATGAGTCGCTCGAAGACTCCTCGCGTGTCATGGGAAGCCTCCTCGACATCATGATGGCGCGCGTTGACCGCCACAAGGACGTGGTGGGTCTTGCCGCTGGTGCCGCCTGCCCTGTCATCAACGGCATGTCCGAGTTCAACCATCCCACGCAGGAGCTGGGCGACCTTCTCACCATGCTTGAGAACCTTCCCGAAGGCAAGAGCATCGAGGACTGCAAGCTCGCCTTCATCGGTGACGCCACGCAGGTCTGCGTCTCGCTGATGTTCATCTGCTCCATCATGGGCATGGATTTCGTGCAGTTTGGCCCCAAGGGTCACCAGATCTCTGATGGTGCCCTCCACGTGGGCACCGATGAGGAGCGCGCTGAGTTTGGCAAGAAGCTCATGGCTATCGGCGAGGAGAACTGCAAGAAGTCGGGTGGCACCATCACCATCTCCGACGACATCGAGTGCATCAAGGGCGCCGACTTCATCTACACCGACGTATGGTATGGCCTCTACGACGATGAGGTCGAGGGTGTCAACTACATGGACATCTTCTATCCCAAGTATCAGGTCACCATGGACATGATGAACTACGCTGGTCCTGACTCCAAGTTCATGCATTGCCTGCCTGCGTCGCGCAACGAGGAAGTCACCGATGAGGTCATGGACGACCCCGAGCGCTCGCTCTGCTGGGTGGAGGCTGAGAACCGCAAGCATTCCATCCGCGCCATCCTGGCGACCCTCGGACGTCGCACTCCGCTGAACGACGAGGGCGTGGAGTACGCCTCCAAGGAGCGCCTACACAAGGCCATCGCCAAGATTGAGGAGCTTCAGGCGTAAGCACCATCCTGCCTGTCAGACGGTGGGCCAAGGCCGCCTGCTCAGACAGTCCTCGCCTCAGGTGGTGCGACGCCGTCCCTTCGGTACAGCTGCACCACCTGGGCTGCGGAACTCGCATTCACCTTGGCCCACCGTCTCTAACCGCCACGAAAGAAGGCAAGACATGCGTACCATCTATGAGTCAGATTCAACCCCCAAGGCCGACGGCTTCCACATGCCCGGTGAGTTCGAGCCGCAGAAGCGTGTGTGGATGGGCTGGCCTCACCGCACAGACACCTGGGCACATGGCGCCAAGCCCGCGCAGGCACAGTACGCCAACATCGCTCGCGCCATCGCAGAGTTCACCCCGGTCTACATGTGCGCCAATCAGGTTGACTATGCCAACTGCAAGGCCGTGTTCGAAGAGGACGAGAACGTCCACGTTATCGAGATGACCACCGATGACGCGTGGTTCCGTGACACGGGCGCGACCTACGTCATCAACGATAAGGGCGAGGTTCGTGCGAACCACTGGCACTTCAATGCCTATGGCGGCATGGTCGACGGCCTGTACTTCCCCTGGGACAAAGACGAGCAGATCGCCTTGAAGATGGCCGAGCTTTCCGAGGTAGTTCGCTATCGTCCCGATGACATGATCCTTGAGGGCGGCTCCATCACCGTCGACGGCGAGGGTACGCTCGTGGTGACTGACCAATGCCTGCTTTCTCCTGGCCGCACTGCCAGTGCCGTGCGCGTGGAAGAGGACGAGGATGACATCTGGCCGACCTTCGCGCTCAAGTTCAAGCCGTGGAGTGAGGAGCTTCGCGCCTATATGACGGACCACCTCAAGGAGTACTTGGGCGTTGACAAGGTGATTTGGGTCAAGGAGGGCATCGACCCCAGCGAGACCAACGGCCACATTGACGATGTGGCGACCTTCATCGCCCCTGGCGTCATGGCGTGCATCTGGACCGATGATCCTGACTACCCGTTCTATCGTCAGTGCCATGAGGCTTACGAGACGCTCAGCAATGCCACGGATGCAAAGGGTCGCAAGCTGAAGGTGTACAAGCTTCCGATGCCGGTCAAGCCGGTATTCATGGACCAGGCATCCTGCGACACCATCGACATCGATGAGAATGCCGAGCCACGCGTATCTGACGAGCCGTTGATTGCCTCCTACATGAACTACCTCGTGACCAACGGTGGCATCATCACTCCGCAGTACGGCGACGAGAACGATGCCCTGGCCATTGAGACGCTGCAGAAGATCTATGACGAGACCTGGGGCGTGGGCACCTACAAGGTCGTGGGCGTGCAGTCCGAGCAGGTCGTCTTCGGTGGCGGCAACATCCACTGCATCACGCAGCAGGAGCCTGCCCCGCAGGTCAAGTAGCACCGTCAGACCAGGCCGGGCCCGTGCGGGACGCACGGGCCCGGCCTCCATCGAGCGAGAGGGGAGGGACCATGGCATCGGCGTACGGCTGGCTTTCCCTGCTGCCGCCCATCGTGGCCATCACGATGGCCATCAAGACGCGCCGGCCCGTCTCGTCGCTACTGGCGGGGGTCTTCGTGGGCTACTGCATCTATGTGTGGTTTGCCCCTGACAAGTCGGTGCTCGCCGTGCCCAACCCCGTGCTGGGCCCCTTCTACGAGACCATCGACGCCCTCATGGCCTCGTTCGCCGACCCAGAAAGCGTCTCGCTCTTTGCGTTCATCGCCATCTTGGGCGGCATCGTCCAGATCCTGGTGGTGGCGGGAGGTGCCGACGCCTTTGCCGAGTGGTCCAAGACGCGCATCCACACGCGGCGCGGAGCCCAGCTGGCCACGTTTGGGATGGGCATCTCCATCCTCATAGACGACTACTTCAATGCCCTGACGGTGGGCAACGTCATGAGGCCCATCACCGACCGGCTGCGCATCAGCCGCGCCAAGCTCGCCTACAACATCGACTCCACCTCGGCGCCCGACACCATCCTGTTCCCCATGTCCAGCTGGGTGGCGACCTGCGTCCTGCTCATCAGCCCCATGCTCGAGCGCTACGGCTTTCCCGACACGGGCTTCCCGGCGTTTCTGAAGACCATCCCGTACAACTACTACTCGTGGCTGACGCTCCTGTTCGTCATTCTGGTCTCGTGGTGGGACATCAACATTGGTCCCATGGCCGAGTTCGAGCGGGCGGCGCGCGCGGGCCATGACGTCACGCGGCATGAGACGGCCGCCGAGAACGCCGACCACGGGACCACGGGAAAGGCGCGGGCATCCGACCTGATGGCGCCGATGTTGGTGCTGGCTTCGCTTGCCGTGCTGTTCATGCTGGGTACCGGGGGCCTCTTTGCGGGGAGGTCCTTGGTCGACGCCATGCAGAACGCCGACTCGACCCGGGCCTTGGTCTATGCGGGCGTGGCCACGCTCGTCTTCGTCTTCGCGCTGTACATACCGCGCGGCCTCATGACGGTGGGCGAGTTTGGCGAGGCGTTTATGGCCGGGATCAAGGACATGATCGACGCCATGGCCATGCTGCTTCTGGCCTGGACGGTCTCCAAGGTCATGGGCGACGAGGTCCTGTCGACGGGCCCGTTTGTGGCAAGCTTGGTGCCCACCTCCACACCCGTGCTGCTGCTGCCCCTGACCATCTTCATCGCGACGGGGTCCATCGCCTTCACCACGGGCGTCTCGTGGGGCGCCATGGGCATCATGATTCCGCCCGCCATCGCCATCTGCGCGCGCGTCGCGCCCGACGCCATCTCCATCGTGCTGGGCGGCGTGTTTGCGGGCGTCATCTTTGGCGACCACTGCTCGCCGCTCTCCGATACCACCATCCTCTCGTCGACGGGGGCCGGCTGCAACCACATTGACCACGTCCGTTCGCAGCTTCCCTACGCGCTTACCTCGGGGACGGTTGCCTGCATGGCGTTTGTGTTCGTGGCCTTGGTGCGCAATCCCTGGGTCGGCTTGGCGTTTGGCCTGGCTGCCATGTGGGTGGTCGCCTACCTGCTGCACCGCCACAGCGACCGCGTCGAGGCTCAGTGGAAGGAGGCCGGCGACATCGTGGACGCGTCCTAGCGCCTCTCCGCAACAGGCGGATTGTTTATGGACAAACTGTGGAGAAGACGCGCTATACTGCCATATCAAAGGTCTAAGCGAGTTCGACCTGCCGACATGACTGTTGACAAGGTCAGTGCGTGAAAGGAGTCACTGTGGGAAAGAAGTCTCTTTCGTTCTTTACGATCATCTCTACGGTGATTTGCGTCGTCTTTGTCTGCGAGGCCGCCGCGCCTGCCGCAGCCATCGGCAACCAGCAGTTCTTCTGGTGGATCTTCCTCATCATCACGTTCCTCGTCCCGTACGGCCTGGCCGTGGCCGAGCTCGGCACCGCCTATGAGAGCGAGGGTGGCATCATCGACTGGATCCGTGACGGCCTGGGCGACAAGTGGGCCGCCCGCGCCGCGTACTACTACTGGGTCAACTACCCGTTCTGGATTGCCTCGCTTGCCACGCTGTTCCCCTTCATCATGACCATGATCTCGGGCTACACCATCGACTTCGAGGCCAACATCTGGGTGACCTTGGCCATCGAGCTGGCCTTCACCTGGATCGTCACCTTCATGGCGTTCTCGCCCGTGGCCGACTCCGAGTGGGTCCTCAACGGCGGCGCCATCATCAAGGTGGCCGTGGCCGTGCTCGTGGGCTGCATCGGCATCTGGTACGCCTCCAAGAACGGCTTCGCCACCGACATGAGCCCCGCCACGTTCCTGCCTGACCTCTCTGCCGGCAACGCCCTGGGCTACCTCTCCATCATCATCTTCAACTTCATGGGCTTCGAGGTCATCTGCACCATGGCCAACGACATGGCCGACCCCAAGCACGAGATTCCGCGCGCCGTCATCCTGGGCGGCATCGCCATCGCCGTCATCTACCTGTTTGCGTCCTTTGGCATTGGCGCTGCCATTCCTGCCGACGAGATTGACCCCGACTTCGGCATGGTCGTCGCCCTTGAGAACATGGTGGGCAACGGCTTCCTGTTCAAGCTGGTTGCCGTCATGTTCCTCGTGACGATGTTTGCGAACATGGCCTCTTGGTCGTTTGGCGTCAACTCCGTTGCCGCATACGCCGCCCAGACGGGCAACATGCCCAAGGCGTTCGGCAAGATGAACCCCAAGACCGGCATGCCTGACGGTGCCGCCATCATCAACGGAGTCGTGACCTCGCTCATTCTCTGCATCCAGCTCATTCCCAACGACTTCATCGCGAACAACATCTTCTGGATGCTCTTTGGCCTGTCGGTGGTCTTCCTGCTGCTCACCTACATCCCGATGTTCCCGGCATTCATGCATCTGCGTAAGGTTGACCCTGACCGGAAGCGCATCTATGAGTTCCCCTTCAAGGGCGCCATGTTCAAGATCGCGCTGATTGTTCCGATGATTGAGCTCATCGCGGCAGTCATTGCTACGGTCATTCCCTTGTCTGCTGAAGAGATGGGTGACAAGATTCCGATGATCATCGGTCTGATTGTGTTCCTGATCATCGGCGAGGTGTTCCGCATCGTCTCCGCCAAGGGCCGCGCCGAGGAGTACAAAGGCCTCACGCCCGAGCTTGCCGCTCAGCGCAATGCGGAGGAGGCAGCTGCCGAAGCCGCCGAAGCGTAGCGTCTTACGCGACATCATGTCATGAAAAAAAGGCCACTCTCACGAGCGCTCGCCGTGTGGGTGGCCTTTCCTTCAAAAGCTAGGAGAGGCGAGGTAACCCATGCGTACCATCTATGAGTCTGAATCAACACCACGTGCCGACGGCTTCCGCATGCCGGGGGAGTATGAGCGTCAGGAGCGCACATGGATTCTGTGGCCTCATCGAAGTGACGTCTGGCGCAACGGTGCGAAGCCTGCACAGAAAGTGTTTGAGCAGATTATCCGTACCATCGCGCGGTTCCAGCCGGTGACGGTGGGCGTCAACTCCGAGGACTGGCCGGCTGTTAACCAGCTGTTTGACGGTACGGACAACGTGCAAGTGCTGTTGATGGAGTACAACGACTCGTGGTTGCGCGACCCTGGCCCGGCATTCCTCGTGAACGACGCAGGCGAGCTGGCGCTCAGCCACTTTCACTTCAATGCGTACGGCGGCTTCGTAGACGGCCTGTATTTCCCGTGGGACAAGGATGCGTCACTTGGCTTGCAGATGGCCAACATCGTGCAGTGCAACCGCTACCGCCCCGACGGCTTCATCCTCGAGGGGGGCTCGTTCAATTGCGACGGCCAAGGCACCGTGGTCACCACCGACATGTGCCTGCTTTCCCCAGGACGCAACGCCAGCGTGACCGACTATGAGCCGTGGAGCGAGGAGCTCCGTGCCTACTGCGAGGACGAACTCAAGAAGTATCTCGGCTGCGAGAAGGTCATCTGGATCAAGGATGGCATCGACCCGTACGAGACCAATGGTCACGTGGACGACGTGGCGTGCTTCTCGGCCCCTGGTGAGGTCTGCTGCATGTGGACGGATGACCCTAACCACAAGTTCTATGCCGAGTGCCAAGCGGCGTACAGGACGCTTTCCGAAGCGACGGACGCTCATGGCCGCAAGCTCAAGATTCATAAGGTCATCATGCCGAGCAAGAGCGTGTACATGACCGAGGGGGAGGCCTCGACCATCGACCCAGTGGAGGGCGTGCTCCCACGTACTCCCGAGGATGCCTTCGAGCCCAGCTACCTCAACTTCCTGCCCATCAATGGGGCGGTGCTCGTGCCGCAGTTTGGCGACCCCAACGACGCGCAGGCGCTCCGCGACATCCAGGCCGCCTATCCAGACCGCGAGGTCATCGGCATCTACACCAAAGAGATCATCTTTGGCGGTGGCAACATCCATTGCATCACGCAGCAGCAGCCAGCCGTATAAGTAGGACAGCAAGCGGGTCGCCGACCACCCGGGCCCGGACAATCAGGACGGAGGCTTCTGTCCGCGCTGAGCGCGGACAGAAGCCTCCGTCCCCTGCT
>DJXA01000067.1 GCA_002449555.1 Atopobiaceae bacterium UBA7016
TGGTACTACTTCGATGCCGATGGCGTCATGAAGGATGGCGCCATCTTCACCGTGAATGGCGTGTCCTACATTGCCGCCGAGGGCGGTGCCTGCCCTGCAAGCTCATGGGTAGAGTTGAACGGCAAGTGGTACCTCACGGACGCCTCGTGCGCCCTGCGTAAGGGCTGGGCTACGGTCGGCGGCGTCAAGTACTACCTCGACCCCAAGACCTTTGTGATGAAGGCGGGAGAGACCTTTACGGTTGACGGCGTGCAGTACACCGCCAAGGCCTCTGGCGCGGTGAGCAACGGCGGAAGCAGCTCCACCACCACCTCGAGCACCACGTCAAAGGCCGGCTGGGTGCAGTCCGGCAGCCGCTGGTGGTATCGCAACGCTGACGGGTCCTATCCCAAGAACGAGTTCAAGACCATCGGCAAGTCCACCTATTGGTTTGACGCCTCGGGCTGGATGGCCACGGGCTGGAGGCAGATCGGTGGCAAGTGGTACTGGTTTGCCAGCTCGGGTGCCATGAAGAAGAACGGCTGGGCGGGCAACTACTACCTGGGCTCCGACGGCGCCATGCTCACCTCCACCAAGACGCCTGACGGTTACTACGTTGGCGCGGACGGCGCATGGCTGGGCGCTGCCGGCTGGCGGAGCTCGGGCAATCGCTGGTGGTACATGAACGCCGACGGCTCATATCCCGCAAATCAGTGGAAGATGATCAACGGAACCTGGTACTGGTTTGACGCCTCAGGTTGGATGGCCACGGGCTGGAAGCAGATTGGCGGCAAGTGGTATTGGTTCGCAAGCTCTGGCGCCATGGGTTCATCGCGCTGGGTGGGCAACTACTACCTTGGCTCCGATGGCGCCATGCTCACCTCAACCACCACGCCTGACGGCTACAAG
Source organism: Atopobiaceae bacterium UBA7016 (assembly GCA_002449555.1). GTDB lineage: Bacteria > Actinomycetota > Coriobacteriia > Coriobacteriales > Atopobiaceae > UBA1367. The sequence goes on from DJXA01000067.1 coordinate 889, forward strand.
GTGGGCTCCGACGGCGCGTGGGTCAGATAAGGGTATTCGTGCAGCTGGCCACGCGCGCCGAAGAGGAGAACGACGGACCAGTGCAGGCTATTTCCAGTAAGCTGAGATAGAGAGGGTCAGAGATGGTCATTACGGTTATCGGTGGCGGCAATATCGGCACGCTCATGGCGGGCGAGTTTGCGGCGCGAGGCCATGAAGTGCGCATGTATACGTCCGATGCTCCCGCATGGTCTGGTGACATCGACGTTTATGGCCCGGAGGGGGACCTTCCCCTCATGACAGGGCACCTTGCGCTGGTCACCGATGATCTGGAGAAGGCCGTCTCTGGCGCCGATTGGGTGTGGGTGACCCATCCGACGTCTCGTTTCCAGCCGCTGTCGAAGCGTCTCGTGCCCCTAATTGCGGCAGGCCAGCGCCTTGCCGTGGTGCCTGGCGCCGACGCCGAGTTCTACTTTGGTGCCTGCGTGGAGAAGGGTGCCGAGCTGCTCGGATTGCAGCGTGTGCACAGCATTGCGCGCCTACGCGAGCGCGGACGAAGCGTCTACATGCTTGGCCGCAAGCCGTCCATCCAGCTGGCATCCATTCCCGCCGACGCTGCGACGTGGCGTGCGGAAGAGGTGTCCGAGCTCTTCGATCTGCCCGTCGAGATTCTCCCCAACTATCTCGTCGAGACGCTGACTCCTTCCAACCCCATCCTGCACACGACGCGCATCGCGTCGATGTTCGCGGGATGGCACGAGGGCATAACGTATCCAGAGAACATCCTCTTCTACGAGTCGTGGACCCTCGAGTCGTCGCAGCTGCTCATCGCGTGCGACTCAGAGCTCCAGACGCTCTGCCGCACCATCGAGCAGGCATCGCAGCTCGACCTGTCTGAGGTCCGGTCGCTGAGGGTGCACTACGAGAGCCCCACGGCCGAGGCCATGACCGCAAAGATTTCGGGCATCCCGGCTTTCAAGGGGCTGACGTCTCCCATGAAGGAGATTGCGCCGGGACAGTGGGTGCCCGACTTCTCTTCACGCTACTTCAAGGCAGACTTTGCCTACGGGCTGAAGGTGATTCGCGACATGGCGGCACTCTTTGGCGTCGAGACACCTGGTATCGAGTCGGTCTGGCAGTGGTATGTGGAGACGAGCGGCGATACCGAGTGGTTCGACAAGCTACCATTAAGTGCCGACGCGCTGTGCGAGATGTACCGGTAACGACCAAGCGAGATGAGGTAAGCATGTCTGTGGACCTGTACGAGGGCGCCATTCTGACTGTTGACAAAGACGATTCGGTCCATCGCTATCTTGCGGTTGAAGACGGCAAGATTGCCTTTGTGGGAGACAAGCTTCCCGCCGAGCTGGCGGACAAGCCCGTGCAGAGCTTGGGTGGCCGTGCGCTTGTGCCGAGCTTTGTGGACACGCACGAGCACTTCGCCTCATTCTCAACGTTCAACGCTGGCCTCAACGTGATGGAGGCTCGCTCTAACGCCGAGATCATGGAGATGGTGGCCGACTTTGTGGCCAAGAGCGACGCCAAGACCCTCATTGCCTTCGGCGCATCTCCGTACTCGGTTGCCGAGGGGCGCTTGCTCTCGCGCGAGGAGCTTGACCGCGTGTGCCCCGACCGTCCCATGATGATGGGTAAGTACGATGGCCATGCGTGCGTGGTCAACTCGAAGCTCTTGGAGAAGGTGGATGCCAAGGTGCGCGATTTGCGTGGCTACCACCCCGATACGGGCGAGATGAACCAAGAGGCCTTCTTCGCGGTCTCAGACTATATCACGGGATCGCTCTCCATTCCCGATCTGGTTGCCAACATGCAGCGCGGCATGGACTACCTGGCCAGCAAGGGCATCGGCATGGTGCACACCGTGAGCGGCATTGGCTTTGCGGCCAACCTCGACATCACGCTTGAGATGCTGGTGGGCAAGGGCGCCCAGCACGGCTTCCAGGTGCGCGTCTTCCCGCAGTCCATGGATGTGGGCGTGGCTCGTGTGCGTCGCCTGCCGCGCATCGGTGGCTGCTTTGCCAACGCGCTCGACGGCTGCTTCGGCTCTGCAGACGCGGCGCTCATTGAGCCCTACATCGGCACGGACGATCACGGCGTCCTGTACTACACCGACGAGCAGGTCATCGACTTCTGCCGCGCGGCCCACGACGCTGGCCTGCAGATTGAGATGCACGCTATCGGCGACGCGGCCTTTGACCAGGCCACACGGTGCCTGAAGGCTGCCATCGACGCCAATCCGCGCGCCGATCACCGCCACGGCATCATTCATGACTGCCTGCCCACTCAGGAGGGCATCGAGATATGCGCCGCATACGGCATCCAGATGCCCATGCAGACCTCGTTCATTGGCTGGCCGCAGGAGCCCGACAGCTACCTCCAGGAGCTGCTCGGCCCCGAGCGCGCCGCGCGCCTCAACCCCATTCGCACGTTCTGGGACAAGGGCATCGTGGTTTCCGCCGGTTCGGATGCGCCTTGCACCGACCCGGACCCCATCATGTGGATGGACCGTGCCATGAACAACCCCGACGAGACGCAGCGCCTCACCGTGCGCGAGGCCCTGCGCATGTGCACCTACAACGGCGCGTGGACTACCTTTGACGAGGACCTGCGCGGCTCGCTTGAGGTGGGGAAGATCGCCGACATGGTCTTGCTCTCCGAGAATCCCTACGAGGTTCCCTCGGATGAGATTGGCCGTGTTAAGGTGGACGGGCTCTTCCTGGGCGGAGAGCCGTACAAGCCGCAGAGCCAGTCGGTCGCAGGCGTCGTCGTGCGCGGTCTTGTGAGCAAGGCGAGGATCTAGTTGTGTCACGTGCCATCATCCTTGCTGCCGGCATTGGCAAGCGCATTGCACCCATCTCGTACGAGCTACCCAAGGCGCTGCTGCGCGTCCGCGGCGACGTGCTCATTGAGCGCCTTATCGGGCAGCTGCACGATGCGGGCATCGACGACATCACCGTGGTCGTCGGCTATATGAAAGAGTCGCTCTTCTACCTTGAGGACGAGTTTGGCGTGACGGTGCGGGTCAATCCCGACTACGCCGACCGCCACAACCACTCGTCCCTCTACGTCGCACGCGATAAGCTGCCTGGCGCCTTTGTGTGCTCGTCCGACCAGTACTTTGAGCGCAACCTGTTTTACGGGGATCCTGAGGGGTCGTACCTGACGGTGGTGCCCTCAGCGGGAGGTCGCATTAGCTGGGCCGTTGACGTGGACGGCGGGGGGCGCGTGGCGTCGGTGCAACGACGTGGCGAGGGCGCGTATGCCATGCTTGGCCCCGCGTACTTTTCGCCAGAGGCGGGAGAGACCTTCGCTAGGCTGCTGGGTGAGGAGATGGCAAAGCCCACGTCTGCCCAGAAGCTGTGGGATGACGTGCTTGCCGAGCGCCTCGCTGAGCTTCCACGCTTTGGCGCTCACGTTATCGATGCCTCGCAGGTGAGCGAGTTCAAGCGTTTTGATGACCTGCTGGCCTTTGACCAGGCCTTCGTTGACAACGTGGACTCACGGATCCTCGATAACATTTGCTTTGCGCTGAAGTGCGGGCGTCATGACGTGACGGACATCGTGCCTATCAGCCAAGGCCTGACCAACCTGTCCTTCAAGTTCGCCTGTGCGGGCTCCACGTATGTGTACCGCCATCCCGGCAAGGGCACGGACGAGATCATCAATCGTGAGGCGGAGACGTTCTCGCTGGGTGTTGCGCGCTCGCTTGGTCTGGACGAGACGTTCGTCTACGAGAATCCCAAGACGGGTTGGAAACTCTCGCATTACATCGAGGACTGCGAACCCTTTGACTACCGCAACCGTGACCACGTGGCGCGTGCGTTTGCGCTTGCGCGCACGCTCCATCAAAGCGGCGTGACCTCTCGGTGGTCGTTTGACTTCATGGAAGAGGCCAACCACATCACCCAGCTTCTGCATGACCTCTCGTACCCGCTGCCCAAAGACTTTTCGGGCCTTATGCGGGACATCTCTCGTTTGGCGGCTGGGATGCGCAAAGAGGCGTGCGCTCCGGTTCTCTGCCATAACGACTTCTACGGGCCCAACTTCCTGGTCAAGGGCGACAAGATGTGGCTCATTGACTGGGAGTACTCGGCAATGGGCGACTATGCGTGCGACATCGGCAACTTTGTGGCCCAAGGGTCGGGCTATACCGTGGACGAGGCCGTTGACGTGCTCGATCTGTACTACGAGCGCGAACCGACGCCTGAGGAGAAGCGCCACTGCCTCGCGGCGATAGCCGTGGTGGGCTGGTATTGGTACGTCTGGGCAATGTACAAGGCCGCGCAGGGTAACCCCGTGGGGGAGTGGCTTTACATCTGGTATCGTGCGGCGAGGGATTTTTGCAAGGCGGCGCTGCCGCTGTATGAGGAGGGCTGAAAAGCATGAGTGATCTTACGCGTGAAGAGTTTGACGTTCTGGCCACGCAGGACGAGCCAAACGGCGCCATCCACGGTACGTGGGAGAGTGCGACTGCCGAGACCAAGGCAAGCCTGATCGAGAAGGGCTTGACCGACGCTGATGGTCACATCACGGCGGCCGGCTTGGAGGCGCTCGAGCCGCATCGTGCACGCCGTGCCGTGATGCTCGCCTCGGGCTTTGGCTCCCGCATGCTGCCCATCACCATCAACACGCCCAAGCCGCTCGTGCGCGTGAAGGGCCGCCGCATCATTGACTCGCTGCTGGACGCGCTTGTGGCAGTGGGCGTCGAGGAGATCTACGTGGTGCGCGGCTACCTCGGCGAGCTGTTCGACCAGCTGCTGTACAAGTACCCCACCATCAAATTCATTGACAACCCCATCTATGATTCCACCAACAACATCTCTTCGGCGGTGGAGGCAAAGGACCATTTCCAGAACTGCTACGCCTTTGAGTCCGACCTGTACCTGGTGAACACCGACCTCATCACCAAGTACCAGTGGCAGACCAACTACCTGGGTGTTCCTGTCGATGAGACGCCCGACTGGTGCTTCGTTGCCGACGAGGACCTCAAGATTCTTGACCTCAAGAAGGGTGGCACCAACTGCTATCACATGTACGGCATCTCGTACTGGAGCGCCGAGGACGGTGCCAAGCTGGCCGAAGACCTGCCGCGTGAGTTTGAGGCGTCCGACGAGACCAAGCAGCGCTTCTGGGATGACGTGCCGTGCGTGCTCTGCAACGAGAAGTACGGTGTGCACGTGCGCCCCTGCACGTTTGACGATATCCAGGAGGTCGACTCCTTCGCCGAGCTGCAGGAGCTGGACGAGGCGTATCGCATTAAGGAATCGTAACTTGCCACGACCTGGGCCAGGGGCGTTTGAGTGTATGCATGAAAGGGAGGCGTTCGTATGAGTGAAGTGACCACGCTTCTGTACGACACGATCGTCACACCGTTAATCTACCTGATCGAGATGGTTTTTGCGGTTCTGTACCGGCTGCTCGACAACTCTGGCCTCGCCATTGTGGGCGTGAGCCTGGTGGTCAACCTTCTCTGCCTCCCGCTCTACCGAATGGCGGACCGCCTGCAGGAGGAGGAGCGGCAGAAGCAGGCCTCCATGGCGAAGTGGGTCGACCACATCAAGAAGCACTTCAAGGGCGACGAGCAGTACATGATGCTCACCACCTACTACCGCCAGCAGGGCTACAAGCCCATCCAGGCCCTCAACAGCTCCATCTCGCTCCTGCTCCAGATTCCCATCTTCATGGCGGCGTACAACTACCTCTCGAACCTCTCCATTCTGAAGGGGACCCCTTTCCTCATCTTCAGTGACCTCGGCGCGCCTGACGCACTCTTTAATGTCGGCGGTTTCACCGTCAACGTGCTGCCCATCGCGATGACGCTGCTCAACTGCGTCTCCACCTTCATCTACACGAAGGGCCTCGGGCTGCGCGACAAGCTGCAAGCGTACGGTCTTGCTATGGTGTTCCTGGTCCTGCTGTACGACAGCCCCTCTGGCCTCGTCATGTACTGGACCTGCAACCAGATCTTCTCGGTGTGTAAGAACATCGTGTTCAAGCGCGGTGCCGACGCTGGTAAGGAGGCTTCACTTGAAAAGGGAGACCCCCTGACGACAGCGTCGTTCGTCTTTGCGGCTTCGCTTATTGTGGCGCTCTTGGGATTGCTGATACCTTCTGCCCTGCTTTCCGCATCGACGGCCGAGTTTATCAACAGGTTTGAGTTCATCAATCCGCTCAGATATGTCGTGCACGCGCTTTGCGTCTTTGGCGGGTTCTTCCTGCTGTGGGTCGGCGTCTTTTTCTACCTGTCTAAAGGACGTGGCAGAAAGCTGTTTGCCCTGAGCCTGACCGTGCTCTCCGCAGTCTTCCTGACTGATTACTTCTTTTTTGGGCGCAATCTCGGCATCATCACGTCGAGTCTCGTCTTCGAGACAAGTCCAAGCTATACGACCAAGGAGATACTCCTTAACGTCGTTGTCCTCGCTATCGTCATTGGCCTCACATTGTTTGCATGGAAGCGCCAGCGATCGCTCGTGAACCCCGCCCTTACCGTACTTTTGATTGCAATACTTGGTCTCTCAGCTCTGAATATCAAGCAGATTTACGATTCGGCAGAAAGCATCAAGGCCGTGATTAGCGCTTCCCAACAGGAGGCCGAGGCCGTCGAGGCCGAGGAAGCAACGGTGAGCGAAGGTGGGGAAGACGAGGCCCCCACGCCAGTGGCCAACACCAGTGACTCAGGGACGAGTGACGAAGACGTGTCATTCTATGACGCGGACGGCAACATTCGTCCGCTGTTCACGCTTTCGCGCGAGGGAAAGAACGTGCTCGTCCTTTTCCTCGATCGTGCCATTAGCGGCTATCTGCCCTATATCTTCAACGAGAAACCAGAGCTCGTTGAGGCCTATGACGGCTTCACATACTATCCGAACACCATCTCCTTTGGGCGCTTCACGGTGTTTGGCTCCAGTGGACTGTACGGAGGATATGACTATTCTGTACAAGCGATGGAAGAGCGCGATGACGAGCTCTTATCGGATAAACACAATGAGGCGCTGCAGGTCATGCCCGCGATTTTCTCCGAGGCGGGCTATGGTGTCACTTTGTTCGACCCACCTTTGGTCGACTACAAATACTCGAATAGTGACTACCACATCTTCGAACCATATGAGAACGTGCATGCCTACAAGACGGCTGGAGCCTACTCATCACGATACTTCTCGGAGTTTGATGAGGTGAGCAAGACCAACTTCAGGCGTAACATGTGCTTCTACAGCCTTTTTAAGACGGTTCCTGTCTTTATGCAAAGTCGCCTTTACGACCGAGGTACCTACGGCTCCACTTCGGTCAACCATGCCATGAATAGCTCATTCATCCAAGATTACTCGGTCATCGTTAACCTGAGCGCCCTTACCAATATCGATGAGGGCAACTCGGACAACGTGCTTATCTTGGGCAACACCATGACTCATAATCCGGACATGCTCCAGATGCCCAACTATGTTCCTTCGGCCTACATTGACAACGCCGAGTTTGAGGACTACTCGCGCTTCACTTTGGATGGCCGGACCGTTGACATGACGGTGGATCGCGGACTCGTGCACTATCATGCCAACATCTCTGCGCTTCTGCGCCTTGGGGAGTGGTTTGATTACCTGAGGGAACAGGGCGTGTACGACAACACGCGCATCATCATCGTCGCAGACCATGGAATCGCACTCTGGCAGTTCGAGGATATGCTCTTCGACAATACGGAGCTGGACGTGGAGGGCGTCAATCCGCTTCTCATGGTCAAGGACTTTGATGCGCACGGGTTCAGCACGTCAAACGAGTTCATGACCAATGCGGACACGCCGACTATCGCGTTTGAGGGTCTGGTTGAGAATCCGGTGAATCCGTTCACGGGGAACCGGATCAACAGTGATGAGAAGACGGCGCATCCACAGCTGGTTACCACGTCAAACGTTTGGCAGACGGAGAACCAGTCAGGAACCACCTTTGATGTCTCAAATGGAAACTGGTACACGGTACACGACGACATCTTCAACGAAGACAACTGGCAACGCGTCGAGCGATAACGCAGGGGATTTGACATGGCTTTCGTAGGACCTCAGGCTTCGTGCTATATCGATCCCGGCACGGGAAGCATGCTGTTTACGCTGCTCATTGGCCTTCTCAGTACCGGATACTTCTTTCTTAAGAAGTACGTGATCAAGCTCAAGTATCTCCTGAGTGGAGGCGGGCGTGCCTCTGGGTCGTCTGAGAAGTATCCCTTTGTCGTGTTCTCTGACAGCAAGCGCTATTGGAATCTCTTTCAGCCTATCTGTGAGGAGTTCGAACGCCGTGGCATCGAGCTGCAGTACTGGACGGCCTCTGATGATGACCCCGCGCTTGGCGAGAGCTACCAGCATGTGCATTGCGAGTTTGTAGGCGAGGGAAACCGAGGCTTTGCGCGGCTCAACATGATGAGCGCGGTCGTATGCCTCTCGACAACGCCGGGCCTTGACGTGTATCAGTGGAAGCGCTCGCGCGACGTTGACTGGTACGTCCACATGTTGCATGCCGTGGGAAGCGCCGCCGGCTATCGCATGTTTGGCATCGATTACTTTGACGCCCTGCTGCTTTCCGGCCAGTTCCAGGTCGACGAGGTGCGCGAGCTCGAGCGCCTGCGTAACCTTCCGGCGAAGGAGATCGAGATCGTTGGCTGTCCGTATCTCGACGTGATGGACGCGCGCCTTGCCACGCTTGAGCCTCCCCAGAAGGAGGGCGTGACCGTGCTGCTGGCTCCCTCGTGGGGCTCGAGCGCCATCCTTTCCGTGTACGGACACCGCATTATCGATGCGCTCATCGAGACGGGATACGAGGTCATCGTTCGTCCGCATCCCCAATCAAAGGTGTCCGAGGCAAAGCTTCTGGACGAGCTCATGGCGGCCTATCCCGACGGTGATCGCATATCCTGGAACTTTGACAACGACAACTTAGACGTGCTCAATCGCGCCGACGTCATGATCACCGACTTTTCGGGAGTCATCTTCGACTATGCGCTGGTGTTTGACAAGCCCGTGATCTATACGGAGGGTCAGTTTGACAGCGCGCCGTACGATGCTGCCTGGCTGGAGAAGCCGCTGTGGAAGTTTGACATCTATCCCACGCTCGGCATCCCGCTCGACGAGTCGCAGTTCTCGCACATGCGCGAGGTCATCGATGCGGTGCTGGCCGACACGACGTTGAAGGCCGGCCGCGACGCCGCACGCGCCCAGGCGTGGGAGCATCGAGGGGAAAGCGTTGCCCGCACCGTTGACTACCTGGTGAACAAGTACGAGGAGCTGACGCGGGCTCAGGACGCCGCCGAGCTCTAACGCCGCCTTCGCTTTCGAAGGGTGGCGCCCTCGGGCATAAGGTCGTGAAAGGCTACAATAGTAATGTTAGAGGCAAGCCTTCGAGTGGCGGCCCTGCCGTCATGTGCAAAAAACGGGCCGCTACGTCGGGTTTATTTGGTTTGAGGAGGACATCAGGTGAAAGAAGGGCTCGTCTCCTTCGTGATGTTGACCTATCAGTCGTTTGATGGCGTGATTGACACGCTCGCGAGTCTCTTTGAGCAAGACTATCCGTCAATCGAGCTCATCATCTCTGATGACGGGTCTTCAAACTATGACGGGGGAATCGCCGCAGTCAAGCGCTATATTGACGAGAACCGCCCCGACTCGGTTGAGCGAGTGGTCTATAACCATCTTGAGCAGAACCAGGGAACGGTGCGCAACGCCAACGCAGCCCTGCGGCTTGCCAACGGCGAGTTCGTGAAGCTCCTGGGCGCTGGGGACACCTTCTGGGCGAAGGACTCCCTTAGCACGTATGTGGCTCGCCTGAGGGAGAGCGGCTGCCTGATCTGCTTCTCCAAGCTGGTGGGCGTCACGCCCGAGGGACAGCTCGTGTACAAGCTCGCATCCTGCGCCGATGACTATGATGAGCTGCGCGCCATGACGCCGCTGCAGCTGCGCGACCGGCTGTTCGCCCGCAACTGCCTGCCTGCACCGGCATGGATCGCAAGGACGGAGCTCTTCGAGCGCTATGGGTACTTCCCCGAGGTCGCTCGGCTGATTGAAGACTACCCGTACTGGCTGTACCTGTGCGGCAAAGAGGTGCGGTTCGGATTCGTGGACGACGTGCTGATTCGTTATCGCCTCTCGGGTGTTTCGAGTGCCGGATCGTACGGAAAACAGTTCATGACGGACATGTACGCAATCTATGGCCAGTGCATCTTCCCGGTGGACAAGCGGTTTGGGCCGGCTCAGGGCCTGTACAACGCTCTGAAGCGTGCGGGCCTGAATGCATACATGGACCGAGCGCGCTGGGGAGAGTACAGCGTTGCCCAGAAGGCGTCGGCGTGGGTGCGTCACGGCATCTTCTTTGCCTACATTGACCTGAGCAACTGGCGCGTTGCCCGCAAGAACGAGAAGGAAGGGTGATGCCGCGTGCATCTGAGGAACCTCAGGGCGGAGGATGCCGCCCCCATGCTCGCATGGATGCACGACGCCGACGTCGTACGGTTCATGCAGGCGAACTTCCAGTCCAAGACGCTGGAAGATTGCGAGGCGTTCATTCGTGCCAGCGAAGATACAACGAAGTCGCTCCATCTTGCGGTTGCCGATGACCATGACGAGTACATGGGCACGGTAAGTCTCAAGGACATCAACCGCGAGCTAGGGTGCGCGGAGTTTGCCATAACCATGCGCAAGGAAGCGATGGGGAAGGGTCTTGCCGCGTTTGGCATGGATGCCATTTTGCGGCGCGCCTTTGCGGACGAGCATCTCAAGATGGTCTACTGGTATGTCCGCCCTGAAAACGCGCGCGCCGTTCGCTTCTATGACAAGCATGGGTATCCCAGGCAGGACGCCGCTCCGGCGGTCGTTCCCGCTGAGCTCGCTGGGCAGGCGGGCATCATCTGGTATGCCGTTACGGAAGAGGATCTGCATGAGTGCTGACGTCAGTCTGCTTCAAAAGTGCCTCAACAAGGTAAAGTCAACGGTCTTCGAAAAGGGAAAGCTCATCTATCGTGCGCATATTCCCGCGCTCAGGCGCCAGAAGGAGCGCATCGAGGCCTCGTGGAGCGCGCGCCCTGACGGAGATACGATTCGCGTGGGATTCGTGCTGCAGGTGCCCCAAAACTGGGTGGTGCTCGGCCCGCTCTATGAGGCCGCGCTGGCCAATGAGCGCGTCGAGCCCATGGTGCTGCTCGTTCCCGAGCTCGAGATCGCCCACTACATCTCGATCAAGAACGTCAAATGGGAAGAGATATACGCGTTTGGCGAGGCCAAGGCGCCAGAGCACTGCGTGCGAACCTACGACCCCAAGACTGGGGAGTGGCTTGACCCTGCTACTCTGAGTCTGGATTACGCTTTCATTATCCGTCCCTACGAGACCTATCTGCCTAAGCAATATCGCGCGTCGGGACTGAGCAACTACGCCAAGGTGTGCCACATCACCTACGCGTGCACCATGACGGACGACGACTGGCCAGTGGAGTACAACTCGCATTTCATGAGGTGTGTGTCCCTCATCTTCGCAGACCGACCGGCCTCGGTCTCGTATCTCAACAAGCAGTTCCACGAGACGATCTCGACGGGCATCCAGAAGGTATACAGCCTGGGATTCCCTGGCTTTGACGGCGTGGAGTCCCATCGAGGAAACGAGAGCGCGGTGTGGCCACGGCCTCGTGCGTGCAGCGACCTCAGGATCATATGGGCGCCGCGCTGGACCATCGACCCGCGCATGGGCGGCGGCCACTTCTTTGACTATAAAGACCAGATGATCGAGCTAGCGGAGCGGGACCAGAAGGTGGACCTGCTCTTCAGGCCGCATCCCATGGCGCTTGGACATTACGTGTCGCAGGGATGGATAACCCAAGAGGAAGAAGACGCATACCTGGCCCGCTATGAGCGCTGCGCCAATGCGTCGGTGGACCTGACGAGGGAGTATTACGACACGTTCTTCTCCTCTGACGTGCTCATTACCGACTTCTCCTCCATGGTGTACGGCTACCTCTTCACGGGCAAGCCGCTCATCTACTGTGGCGGTACCCTTGACTATTTGATGAACGAGGAGGGGCTTCTCGATTGCATGTATATCGCCTCCTCGTTCGATGATATCCTGCGATACCTAGAGCAGTTCAGAAGGGGAGAAGACCCCAAGCTGCCGCAACGCATGGAGATTGCGAACCGCTTGAACTCGGGCGACGGGGTCGCGCCGCAGTTCATGCAGGTTCTTCTTGATGACTTCGATGAAGGGAAGAAGGCGGAGCATGCAAGTCGTTAAGTACGTGTTCCAGGCCCACGGCGATGAGCGTGGGCAGCTCGTTGCCTTGGAAGAGGAGAAGGACATACCCTTCAAGATCAAGCGCGTCTATTATCTGTACGACACCCTGCCTGGCGTGACGCGGGGCTATCACGCGCATAAGTCGCTCGAGCAGATTCTGGTGTGTATCCACGGTAGCTGCAAGATTCGCCTCGATGATGGCCACGAGAAGAAGGTCGTTGCGCTGGAGAAGCCGTATGAGGGCCTGTACGTGTCGCATGCGGTGTGGCGAGAGATGTTCGACTTCTCGCCCGATGCAGTGCTTATGGTGCTGGCTTCCGAGCTCTACGACGAGTCGGACTACATTCGCAACTATGACAAGTTCCTCGAGTATGTTCACGAGCGTGAGCAACAGGTAGAGGAGGGGTAGACATGAACGTCCCCTTTGTTTCTTTCAGGCCGCTTGAGGCGCGCATCGGCCAGGACCTGCGTGCGGCCTTCGACAGGGTGCTCGACAACTCTTGGTATATCCACGGAGCTGAGGACGATCATTTCGAGCAGGCGTTTGCCTCGTTCTGCGGGACGAAGTACTGCGTCGGCGTCGGCAACGGTCTCGACGCGCTGATGCTCGCACTGAAGGCGCTGGGCATCGGCCCTGGCGACGAGGTCATCGTTCCCTCAAACACTTACATCGCAACTGCCTTGGCGGTTTCGTACGTAGGCGCAACGCTCGTGTTTGTTGAGCCCGACATCCGTACGTTCAACATCGATCCCCAGCTCATTGAGGATGCAATTACCGAGCGGACCAAGTGCATCATGCCCGTCCACCTCTACGGGCAGCCCTGCGACATGGATCCCATCGTCAAGATTGCCAACAAGCATGGCCTGTACATCGTCGAGGACTGCGCGCAGGCGCACGGCGCGCTCTATCATGGCCAGCGCGTTGGCTCGTTTGGCAATCTGTCGGGCTTCTCCTTCTATCCCGGCAAGAACCTCGGTGCGCTTGGCGATGCCGGCGCGGTGACGACGGATGACGAGGCGCTGGCAGACAAGGTCCGTGCGCTGGGCAACTATGGCTCTGACTACAAGTACCACCACATCTACCAGGGAAACAACAGCCGTTTGGACGAGCTGCAGGCGGCATTTCTCTCGGCGAAGCTTCCCTCATTGGACGAGGTAAACGAAGACCGACGCAAGACGGCGCAGAAGTACTTTGAGGGCATCACGAATCCCGATGTGGTGCTCCCCACCGTTATCGACGGCGTTGCTCCCGTGTGGCACATCTTTGGTATTCGCTGCAATCGCCGCGACGAGCTGCAAGAGCATCTCGCGCAACGGGGCATCGGAACCAACATCCATTACCCGATTCCCATGCACTTGCAGGAATGTTACCGTGACCTTGGCTTCTCTGAGGGCGCCTTCCCGATTGCGGAAGAGATCAGCAAGACCGAGCTGTCCATTCCCATGTACTTTGGCATGACCGACGAAGAGGTTCAGTGGGTCATCGATGCCATCAACTGCTTTTAGGGCCTTCTGGACGGCCAACGAGGTTTGGAAAGCGAGCGGCAGCTTTGGGCGCTAACGACAGGACAAGGGCTAACTACCTGTGGAACATGATTGGCAGTATCTTCGAGTCGATGCTGAGCATCGTGCTGCTTATTGTGGTGAATCGCATGGTGGGCGAGGTGGCAGGCGGCGTCTTTACGCTTGCCTTCTCGCACTCGCAGCTCATGTATTATCTCGCGACGCTTGAGACGAGGCCCATCCAGTCCACCGACGTCGAGCAGAAGTACTCCTTCGCCTCGTACTTCACGCTGAGGGGCCTCTCGTGCGCCATGATGCTGGTGCTCTCCATTGCCTACGTGCTGTTCATGGACGGAGATCCGTTTAAGAAGCGGGTCATCTTGTACCTGTGCCTCTATCGCATGGTGGAGGCGCTTCTGGACGTCTTTGCCGCCATGTTCCAGCAGCACGACCGAATCGAGTACTCGGGCAAGGTCAGCACGCTGCGAATCACGGTGTCGCTCGTCCTGTTTACCGCCGTGCTGTGGATCACCAAGAATCTTGAGTGGGCGTGCATCGCGCTGCTGCTGGTAACGGTGGTCACCCTGTTCACGTACAACTTGGATAAGTGGCGCGAGTTTCCTGATGCGACGATTTCCTTCGAGACTTCTCAGCTGCGGAGCCTTCTGATTGCCTGCTTCCCGCTGTTTCTGTCGGTGTTTGTCATGCTGTATATCAGCAATGCCCCCAAGTACGCTATCGACCGCTACTGCACCGACGTGGTGCAGAACCGCTACAGCATCCTGTTTATGCCCGCCTTTGTGATTAACCTGTTCAGCCAGTTCTTCTTCCGTCCCTTGCTGGCCCCCATGGCGTCGCTGTGGTCCCACAACGACATGGGCTCCTTCTCGCGCAAGCTGGGAACGCTGCTGGGCGAGATTGCGGCCATCACGGCAGTCTGCCTTGCCGGTGCCTGGCTGCTGGGCATTCCGGTGCTGAGTGTGGTCTACCATGTTGACCTCAGCAACGATAAGGACGTGCTGATGTGGGTCATGATTTATGGCGGCCTCAACGCAGTCAACATCCTGCTCTACAACATGGTGGCCGTCGCGCGCGTGCAGAAGTGGCTGCTCGCGTCCTATCCCATCGCAGCGGCGGTCGCCTTTGTCTTATCGCCCCTGCTGGTGCAGGCAAGCGGCATGCGCGGAGCCATCGCGGCATCTATCTCATCCATGGTCGTGCTCGACCTCTCGCTGGTCATCATTTTGGCCGTCGCCATCAGCGGCAAGAAAAAGCGCACGTCTTCCGTGTAAAGAAGACGTGCGGCTGGTTCGGCGTTATGGTATGAGGCCGTCTGGGGCCTACTGGTCCTCGTGATCCTTCAGGGCCATCTCCTGGGCAAGCTCCGTGACACGATGCTTGAGCAGCGAGATCTGCATGGTGTTGTGGAACTCCTTCATCAGCAGAATGGCGATAAGCGCACAAAAGACGAAGTTGCTGGTGGCTTGGAAGCCCAGCAGGCTTGCCGTGAGGCTGGCAATCTCGGGCACGAGCGCGACGAGCAGCAATAGTCCCGCGAGCAGC
Source organism: Atopobiaceae bacterium UBA7016 (assembly GCA_002449555.1). Taxonomy (GTDB): domain Bacteria; phylum Actinomycetota; class Coriobacteriia; order Coriobacteriales; family Atopobiaceae; genus UBA1367. The sequence continues at coordinate 16,201 of DJXA01000067.1, forward strand.
ACCCAAAAGATGGAGTCTTCGATCTTGATCTTTGACTTCTTGATCTGCCGCGCCATGCTGAAGAACGTGACGGCGGCACCGATAACGCAGAGGAGTCTTAGTGTAATGGTCATCCTTCGCTCCTATCTAAACCACTGGAACATGAGGATGGAGAAGCAGGTGCGCAACATGTAGCGCATGCTGTTGGTGAAGTCGAGGTAGCTTGTGCCGCCCTGGCGGTCTTGCATGTGGGCTGGCACCTCAACTACCTTGGCACCCTTGCGCGCGAGCATGGCAACGGTGTCGGGCTCGGGGGCCAGGTCGAAGCTCTTCGCGAAGGTCTCGATCAGCGAGCGATCGTACATGCGCATGCCCGATGTGGGGTCGGTGATTACGGTGCCCGTAGTCATCTTGATGAGCCACGAGATGAGCTTTGAGCCCAGGTTGCGCGCGCCGGTGGGCGCCTCGCCCGCGAGGATGCGCGAAGCGATGACGATGTTGGCACCCTGCTCCTGCATGGCGCGTGCCATGTCGGGGATGTACTGGGGCAGGTGCTGTCCATCGGCGTCAAACTGAACGACCGCGTCGTAGCCGTGGTACGCCGCGTACTTCATGCCGGTCTTGAAGCCTGAGGTCAGGCCCGTGTTTACGGGCAGCGAGACGCAGTTGAAGCCGCGCTCCTCGCAGATGGCCTTGGTGCGGTCCTTCGATCCGTCATTGATGATGACGTAGTCAATCTCAGGACAGGTTGCCACTAGGTTGGTCACTGTGCCTTCGATGCAGGCCTCTTCGTTGTAGGCGGGGATAACAGCTAATACTCTCATGGTTACCAGCTCAGTCGCGTGGTGGGATACGGGCTAGTCCTCGTCGACCAGGCGCTGGATGAGGTCGCGCATGGCGGTGGCGCTATTGAAGTTCTCGGGGATGACGTCCTTCGCCGGGATGGAGACGTCAAACTCGTCGTTCAGCGCGCTGATGATGGAGAGGATGTCAAAGCTGTCCAGGATGCGGTTGTCGACGAGAGCAGTCTCATGCTCGTAGTCCACGTCCTCCTCGACGTCCTTAAGGATCTCGATGATGTCGTCAAGCTCGATGGTTTCCATGGCTCCTCCTATGGATGCGCCGTGACATAACAGGTAAATGATAGCGTCTTTGGGCGCGCTTCACGAGGTTACCTGCTTGTAAGATTCTTGACCATCGACAGATGCTCGGCGTGGGGCGCATGGGGCCTTTGCTAGTATGGTGATGGTGTTTTGAAGGCTCTGGATTCAAAGAAGGAGTGATTGGTATGTATTCGCAAGATGCGCACCTCGCTCGTATGGGCCGCATGGTGGCTTGTGCCTCCGTTTCGGCTGTGCTTGCCGCTTCGGTGTTTACCGCGCTGCCGTCCGTCGCGCGTGCTGAGGAGGCTGTCGAGCCCGAGGCTGTTACCGAGGAGGTCGTCGCTGATGTCGACGAGGCCGAGGCTATTGAAGAGGAGGCCGTGGAGGTCGCCGAGCCTGAGGTTGCTGCCGAGCCTGAGGCGGCGCCGGTGGCTGAGGAGGTTGTGCTGAGCGCTGCCGCCGAGGAAGAGCCGGTGCTGGTTGCCGCGGCTCCGTCCAATGTGGGCTGGGTTGAGGTAAGCGGCAACTGGATTTACTACAACGCCAACGGCGTGCAGGTGTACGGTTTCCAGCAGATCAACAACAAGTGGTACTACCTCGATCCGGACAACTATGGCTTCATGGTTGCGGGCAAGGTCTTTGAGGCGGGCGGAATCAGGTTCGTTGCCGACAGCGATGGCGTCTGCCCGATCAACAAGTGGGTCAAGATTGGGAGCGACTGGTACTTTACCGGCTCCAACCATGGCAACGTCTGCACGGGTTGGATTAAGGTCGATGGCAAGAACTACTACATGGCCAACGATGGCATCATGAAGACGGGCCAGTTCTCCGTGTCAGGCAAGAACTACATCGCCGACGAGTACGGTGTGTGCAAGCCCAATGCCTGGGTCAAGTATGCCGGCTTCTGGTACCTCACCGATGCCAACTGCGCGTGCCGTACGGGCTGGGCTCAGGACAACGGCAAGTGGTACTACCTGCGTGAGGGTGGCGACATGGCCACCGGTTGGGTCAACGACGGCAAGAACATCTACTACATGAGCGAGTATGGCCCAATGTGCACTGGTTGGAAGCAGATCGAGGGCGAGTGGTACTACTTCAAGGACTCTGGTGCCATGGCTACCGGTTGGCAGCAGGTTAACGGTCTGTGGTACTACCTCAACCCCAACGAGGGCCTCGTGGGCTCTGGCAAGATGGTTTCTGGCCAGGTCTTCAGCGACGGCGGCCACGAGTACGTTGCCAAGTCCAGCGGCGAGTGCCCGATGAACGGCTGGGTGCAGGTTGACGGTTCGTGGTATCGCACGGATGGCTCTTGTGTCATTCGTACCGGCTGGTACCAGGTTGACGGTGTTTGGTACTTCTCCAACCCGATGAACGGCAAGATGTTCGAGAGCGTTCTGTTCTCCTATCAGGGCAAGACGTACATTGCCACCGCAAGTGGCGCCTGCCCGGCCAACACCTGGGTGAAGCTTTCTGGCTACTGGTACTACACCGATGACAGCTGCGCGCTGCGCTCTGGTTGGGTCCAGTACAAGAACGACTGGTACTACATGGACAAGGACAGCTTCTACATGCTCACCGACACCACCACGCCTGATGGCTACAAGGTGGACAAGGACGGCAAGTGGGTTAAGTAGCCCGCAGTCCTCATAGCAGCACATGAAAGGGGCCGCCTCTTGCGAGGCGGCCCCTTCTTTGTGTGCGAACCACGAGGGTCGGACCCTCGTGGTTCGTTGGTTTAGTGTTTGATGCGGCAGACGGCCTCCAGAGTGCGGCGGTCGATCTTGCCGTTCTTGGTGAGCGGCATCTCATCAATCTGGTGCGTGCGATTGGGCACCATGTACTGCGGCAGGGTCTCCTTCAGCTGGGCCGTCACCTCGGCCTTGTCAAGCTCGCCCACGTACACCAGGTGCAGGCGCTTGCGCTGGCCGTCGTACAGACAGCACGCGCGCAGCACGCCGTCCACCGCCTGGGCCGCCGCCTCGATGTCGCCTAGCTCGATGCGCTGGCCCAGATGCTTGATTTGGTGGTCCTTGCGCGAGGCGTACACCAGGTTGCCGTCCTCGTCGTACGAGGCGAGGTCACCGGTGCGATAGATGGGCTCAAGCCAGCGCGTGTTGAGCG
>DJXA01000247.1:0-4015 GCA_002449555.1 Atopobiaceae bacterium UBA7016
AGACACTCGCCTACGTCGGCACGCTGCAATAGGCTTGGTGCATCCCAGGGCTACCCCGGGACGCACTCTGACGTGCAGCACTACGCCTGTTGCTTTCTCCTCCGCACAGCGTAGTACACCGGCAGCCCTACCATCGTGATGGCCACGCTGGCCACTGACATCAGCATGGCGCGCTGGCCCGAAAGGAAGAGCTGGCTGGCGATCACATACAGGCCGCTCGCGATGGCAAGCGCCGGCACCACCGGGTAGCCCGGCACGCGGTAGGTACGCTCCCACTCGGGGTGCACGCGCCGCAGGTGGATGACGCAGGCAAACGTCAGCGTGTAGAAGACCCAGCACGAGAAGACGCCCAGGTCAGTAAGCAGGTCAAACTCGCCAATGATGGAATAGAGGCACGCGAGCGCGCCAATCAGGATGACGGAGTTGGCGGGCACGTGGCGCTCGTTGATGGCAGCGAGGCGCTCGCTTGCGGGAAGCGTGCCCTCGGCGGCAAGCTGGTAGGCCACGCGCGAGCCGCTCATGAGGAAGCCGTTGCCCGCGCCAATCACCGAGATGATGATGCCCACCTTGATGAGCGTGCCGCCCGCCTGGCCAAAGATCACGTTTGCCACCGCGGCCGCAGGAGACTCGAGGTTCATCAGCTGGTCCGCCGGAAGAACCCACAGGTACGCCACGTTGATGGCCAGGTACACGGCCATGATGATGGACACGCCGCCCACGATGGCAAGCGGCAGGTCGCGCGCGGGGTTGCGCATCTCGCCCGCGATGGTGCCCACATTGGTCCACCCCTCAAAGGCAAAGAGCACGGCAAGCAGCGTGGACCCAAAGACGCCCGCGGCGCTCTTGCCCTCGGCCACTAACGGAGAGACGATGGCGTGGCCACCTTCGCCACGCAGGAAGCCAAACACGATGATGAGCACGAGCGGCACGAGCTTGCAGACCGTAGCCACCACCTGCATCCCGCCAGCCGACTCCGACCCGCGCGCGTTGATGGCCACGAGCGTCACGATGACGACAAGCGCGATGGGAAGCACCGCCCAGGCACCCAGGTATTCGGCCAGCTCGGTGCCCACCTTTACGCCGTAGCCCGCAAGGAAGGCCGGATAGAAGATGACCACCTGCATCCAGCCCGCAAGGAAGCCCAGCCGCTCGTCGTATGACTCGGTGAGATAGGTCACCATGCCGCCAGTCTTGGGGATGAGGATAGCCACCTCGGCAAACGTCAGCGCGCCAAAGATGCTCATGAGGCCACCGACAACCCAGGCAAGCATGCCCATGCCGGGTGCGCCACCCGTGGCCTGGTAGATGGCGTAGGGCTTGAAGAACACGCCCGCGCCGATGACGCAGCCCACCACGATGGAGGTGGCGGTTGCCCAGCCAAGGTTTTTCTTCATCTCACGCTTCTCGAGCTGCTCTGACATGTGAGTCCCCCAGTCACATTTTTGGCTTGCAACCTGCGCTTACGTGATAAAAAACTATAGCAGTATCAGGGAGCACGAACGCGGTCCTTAAAGCAAGCAGCCCCTCTTCAAGCGCCTACAGGAACTCGACGGGCACGCCGAGATGCCCACCGTCCACCGCAATGGCGTACACCGCGCAGTTGCCGAGGTACCTCGACCACCACGCGCCGCACGACTCGGGCGTGAGGTACTCCAAGATGCCCTTCATGGCGATGGCATGCGTCGAGATGAGCACGTCACCCGAAAGACCCTTGAGCTCTTCCACAAACGCGCCCGTGCGCGCAACCACGCTGGCCAGCTGCTCCATACCCTCAGGCGCGGGGTTATGCACGAAGTCGCTGAAGAACGTGAGTATCTCAGACGGCAGATTATTGAGATCGGTGCCCTCGTAGGGGCCATAGTCCATCTCGATGAGGCGCTCGTCGACGCGCACCGGCACGCCGGGGGCCACCAGCTCGGCTGTCTGGATGGCACGCTGCAGCGGGCTCGAGAAGACGTGAGAGAACACGATCCCCCGCTCAGCCAACACGCGGCCGGCCTCGCGGGCCTGCGCCTCACCGGTCTCGTTGAGCGGCACGTCGCTTCTCCCCTGCAGGGCATGGGCGCTATTCAGCGCTGTCTGACCATGGCGGATAACGTAGATCATGCCTCGTCTGCCTCCGCGCGGTCAGTCATCGCGTAGCTAAACACCTCGTGAATCTCGTGGTCATAGCCGTCGTAGAAACCGCTCGGCATGCCCAGGATGATACGCGCGCCACGGTTGTACAGCACCAGCATGCGCCCGTCGTCCGTAAAGGACAGGCCTTCAATCTCGCCTTGGCGCGTCACGTCGTCAAGCGTGCGCTCAACAGCAACGGCCGCCTCATGAGCCCCAGGCTGCGCCTCAAAGCGATACACATGATCGGGCTCGTCGTAGTCAGCGTCGCCGTCGTCAGCGGTCACATAGAACGAGCCGTCGTGGTAGGCAATGCCCTGAATCCACTGCGGGCTCGCATGCAGCTGAACGCGGCCCAGATACGCGCCGGTCTCCAAATCGTACTGGTAGACGTAGCGACCCGTGTCGGTCCACGAGCACATCCACACGGTGCCGTCGTCAGGGTTCACGCAGATGCCGCTGCACTCGTCCTGGCCGCTCTCAGGCTCGAAGTTGAACGTGCGCTTAAGCTCAAGCGTATCGCCATCATAGACGGCAATCTGGATGTTGGAGGCAACGCCGTCAAGGAAGAGCTCGACGCCGCAATACACCTCGTTCTGGTACACGTCGATATCGCCAATGTGGTTAACCTCGAGGTCGTAGCCCTGGGCAAACGGCTCAGCGTTGGTGGCCACCAGGTTCCAGTCCGCATCGTACTTCGAGAGCGTAGTCGAGCCGCTCACCCACACATACGAGCCCTCGGCGGCAACACCCTGACGCCCATCGACCTCAGCGGATCCCTGCAGCTCGTAGGAATACGCAGGCATAATCCATTCCGGATGATCCTCGGGGCGCAGAGAAGCCACCTCGGGCACGGTCTCTTTATCCCCGCCCTCAGCGACTGGCTTCGCGCAGGCGGCGCCCGCAAGGACAACCGCGACCGCTATGGCACCCACGGCAACTCTCTTGGACAGAGCACTCACATATCGCAGCATGGCGACCTCCCGTTTTCCTAGCTCTATACTTTTATGCCTGTCGTCTTGGTATAGCTTCTGGTTTCTGAAATCTGACACAATTGGCACTGATGTCAACCAAATCGGCCATGCGAACTGACGGGAGGGAGCGCCGCATGAACATCGAGTACGGATGGCGCTATGACCCCCGCAGCCACGAGCTGCTCCTGCGCACTTGCCAGAACCTACGCGAGCTGGGAGGCTACGACTGCGCGTACGGCGTCACGAAGATGCGCCGGTTCCTGCGCTCTGGCGCGACACGCGGCATTGGCACCAAAGACCTGCAGTTCCTGCGCGACGAAGGGGTCACGCGGGTCCTTGACCTGCGCAGCCGCGGCGAGGAGCCCGCGGTGACCTGTGCCTTCTCGCGCGTGCCGTGGGCCATGTGGGAAAACGTCCCGCTCTTCGACTACGACCTCTCCGCCCCAGCTATGATGCCCGTGCGCGACGTGGACAATTATCTCGTCACCAGCTATTTGCGCATACTCACCAACGAGGAGGCCCTACGTGGGGCCCTTGTCTTCCTTGCGCAGACGCCGCCCGACGAGTGTGCGCTGTTCCACTGCGCCGCAGGCATGGACCGCACCGGCGTGGTCAGCATGCTCTTACTCGGCTTGGCGCAGGTGCCACGTCGGCAGATTATCAAAGACTACGCGCTCTCGTTTGGCGAGGTCGATGACGTGGAAAGCACCATCGACGCGCTTGAGGGCAAGCTCGATGCCCCCACCACGCCGTACGCCTACATCCTAGACACGCGCGTCAGGACCATCGCCACGGTGTACGACACCATCGTGGCCACGCATGGCTCCATCTGGGACTTCCTGCGGCACTGCGACGTGCCCGCCACGCAACTCGACGCGCTCGTGCGGCACCTTGTGAGCTAATCAACTATGCAAGCAACGAACCAG
>DJXA01000247.1:4110-8126 GCA_002449555.1 Atopobiaceae bacterium UBA7016
CTGGTTCGTTGCTTGCATAGTTGATGATCGGCGGCCAGGCGTCTACCACTTGCGGTGCGGACGCGGATGCGTCAGCTTCTGGATGCACAGGGCAAGCTCTCCCAGATACACCAGCTCGCGATAGTCACTCACCCAACGCAGCTCTGGCACGTAGGCCATCGGAATGGTACGCCACAGCCACTCGCGCAGCTCGTCCATGTCGCGCACGAGCGGAGCCGCCACGTACACCGCGTCAGGCGAGACCGTGCAGATGCTCGCGCACAGGTAGTTGGCCACAATTTCCGTCATGCCCTCGTAGGTCCACACCATCTCGTACGGGTCTCCCGAGAAGCCCATCAGCCACGCCACCGGCTCCATCTCGCCCGCGTAGTTCAGGCGGCCCTTGCAGAGGTGGCCATCGCACACGATGCCCTCGCCGCATGGAATCTGGCCGGTCTGCTGAATATGGAAGATGACCGAGTCGAAGTCATCCTGGCTCATGTAGCAGCCCATCGCAGCGGCGTTGGCGTCGTTGTCCATGTAGACCTCGATGCCGTAGCGCCGCTTCAGCTCACGGCCCAGGTCGTAGTCGCGAACGTCCGTCGCGGGCATCGAGACCGACTCGCGGTTGATGATGCCCGGCATCGCGATGCCAACGGCATCGAGGTCAGAGACGTTAATCCCGTCGACCTTCACCGTAGCCAACACGTCTTGGATGTCACGGAAGTTGACGTGCTTCTTGTACACCATGCCGTCGAGCGCCACGCCCTTGTTGGCAAACACGCGGTAGCCGATGACCGACGTGTCCTCGCGGTGCAGCACCGAAATGACCATGACGTCCTTCGAATCATCGATGGGGCGCACGATCTTCAGGTCGCGGCCGGTCGGCGCCTGCTCTACGCCTTCGTCGAGCGCGTCGAGCAACATGTGCAGGGTGGCATCCACGTCAAAGCGCGCGAAGATGTCGCCCGGAATCTCGATGACCATCGCGTTGGGGTACGCAAGCTGGGCATCCTTGCGGCGATACCCCAACTGAGGGGCAACCATGACCACGTCGTAGGTGCCCTTCTTGAGGATGGCGGAGTCAAGCGGCATGGCCGTGAACTCATAGTGCAGCGAGAGCGACTCGGCCAGAGCGTTGAGCCTGCGCTCGTACATGGTGGTGGTGATGCCCGCCGTACAGCACAGCAGCACGCGCGTCGCACCGCGCGTGTCGGTGCGCTCGAGCACCTCGGTCATCTCCAAGAAGAGCTCTTGGGAGCGCAGCTCGTCGTTGAGCTCGAAGCGCACGCGGAACATGGGCTGCCCGTCGTTCTTGCGGACGATCTTCATCTCCACGATCTCGGGCTGGCCGTCGGGCTGCGGGTAGAAGGTAATCTTGCCAAACATGGTGGCCGTGGCCAAACCGATGTGCTCGTTGTCCTTCCAGGTAATGGCGCAGCCATTGATGCGGCGGGAAAGCACCCACTCGCGGAAGGTCTTGCCGGCGCCCTCCACGCCAATCCACGACTCTTGGCAGTACGGCATGTGGCGATGTACCTTGCCGTCGGGAAGCTCGCCCAGCGGCACCACCTGATTGTAGAGCACGCAGTGCTGGCGGTCGCGAATCATGATGTCGTCGTGATAGTGGCCGGAATACCACATCTTCAGGCGCTTGTGGTCAAGGGCGTCCTCCACGCGCTGGAGGAACGCCGAGATGGCATCGTCCTGCAGGCGGGACTCGTCGTAATGGCGCGCCATGGCAAAGCGCCGCAGGTTACGCGGCACGTCATGCGAGAAGACGTAGTCCACCTGGAAATTGACGCGCTCGAGGTTTGCCCAGCCCTCATCCATCTCCTGCTCGCTGGGAACCTCACGCGGCCACCAGCTCACGCCTGCCACGCGGCTCGAGATATCGTGTGACGGAGCTCCGCCCATGCAGAACCAGCGTCCGTACGAGCCCATCTCGTACACCTGACCGCGCAGAAGGTGGATCACGTTCTTGGTGCCCGGCAACACCGCCACCTTGCCGCCGTGCCACGTGGTAATCGGGAAGGTGTCCAGCAGGTCGTAGTTCTCATGGTTGCCGTCAACAAACAGCGTGGTCCACGGGCGGCTGTCGAGCCAATCGATGAAGAACTTCTCCTCCAGCGTGATGGGATTGTTCCATATCAGGCCGAAGTCTCCGCAGATGACCAAAAGGTCGCTTCTGCGCAGCTTGGTGCCCTGGGGCCAGCGGTCGGGAGTGAGCTTGCCGATATCGAGCCAACCGTGGATGTCGCCTGTGACAAAGACTGCCATGGGGACATGCGCCTCCCTATAGGTAGCATTTCGCGAGAAAACTCCATGGTCAAGGTAACAGTTGGAAACGGCTGGGGTCAATCACGAGCAGCGTCACAGGCACTCGATTGGCCCCGAAACGCATCCCGCGGCGCCTGGACAGTCTTGCTGATACCATGGGAACACGTCAGACAGGAGGTGATGACCATGGACGAGCTTCTTGAACAGGGACACGTACTGCGCATCCAGTCGGGACACAACGTGCGCGAACTGGGCGGGTACGACACGCCGTGGGGGCCAACGCGCCTGCACCGCTTCGTGCGGAGCGGCTCCACGCGTCTGCTCTCCGCCGACGACCTTGAGAGGTTGCGCACTTGGGGCGTGCACACCGTGCTTGACCTGCGCGGCATTGGCGAGACGCCCGCGGTGACCTGTCCCTTTGCGAAGCTCGATTGGGCGCGTTGGGAGAACATCCCGCTCTACGACCGCGACCTCTCGGCCCCGGCGATGGCCCCCATCCACGCGGACGGTGCCTTCCTAGCGACGAGCTACCTCACCATGCTGCGCTCTGAGAGCTGCATCAGACGCGTCTTTGCCTTCTTGGCGCAAGCGGAACCGGATGACTGCATGCTGTTCCACTGTGCTGCGGGCATGGACCGCACGGGCGTGCTTTCGATGCTGCTGTTGGGCCTCGCAGAGGTGAGCCGGCGCGACATCATCGCCGACTATGCGTACTCATTTGACACAGTCTCTGTGGTAGACGGGCTGCTCGACGGCACGGGCGGTGCCGCTGACGAAGCGATGCCGCATGACCGGGTAATCAGCCGCATGCAGACCATCGCCAACGTCTACGACACGGTCGTTGCCGCGCATGGCTCGGTGCTCGGTTACCTTGAGAACTGTCAGGTGCCCGACACGGACATCGACGCCGTGCGCGCTCACCTTGTCGATGCATAGGGCGCCCAGACGCCGCCATCGTATATGATGCTCAGTGAGCATCGAACGCCACCAACCGCGCAAATGAGGAGCCACACCATGGATGACGTGCTTGTTATTGGCATTGCCGGAGGCACGGGCAGCGGCAAGACCACACTGACCAACCAGATAGCCGAGCGACTGGGAGACGATGTCACGATCATCACCCACGACTGCTACTATCGCGAGCACCATGAGCTCACCTACGAGGAGCGCACGCAGCTCAACTACGACCATCCCGACTCATACGAGACCGAGCTTCTGGTTGAGCACCTGGCAGCGCTACGCGCGGGCGAGTCGGTGGAGATTCCCGTCTACGACTTTTCTATCTACGACCGCACCGACGCCACCACCACGGTGCGTCCTTCGCGCGTCATCATCGTCGAGGGCATTTTGATCTTTGCCTCGCCCGAGCTGCGCGACCAGATGGACCTGAAGGTGTTTGTGGACGTTGACGCCGACGTGCGCATCCTGCGCCGCCTGGTGCGCGACGTGCGCGACCGCGGCCGCAGCGTGGAGAGTGTGGTCAACCAGTACCTGAACACGGTCAAGCCCATGCACGAGCAGTTCGTCGAGCCATACAAGGGCCTCGCCGACATCATCGTGCCGGGTGGCACCCGCAACCCCGCGGTTGTCGACCTGCTGGTAAGCCGCATCCAGGCGCACCTGGGATAATCAACGCTGGTGGCCCCGTGGGGCCACCCTAGGATGTACTACTCCTCTGGAGCGTGAATCATGCCCAGCTTGTGGTGCTTGCGGCACACGCTGACGTAGCTGTCGTTGCCACCCAGCTGCACCTGGCT
>DJXA01000247.1:8266-13377 GCA_002449555.1 Atopobiaceae bacterium UBA7016
CCGCACCAGCACACGGTCTTGATCTCCTCGATCTTATCCGCCCAGGCCATAAGCCAAAGCGACCCCTCGAAGAGGTTGCGCTGGAAGTCGGTCCGCAAGCCATAGCAGATGACCGGCACCTCGTACTCGTCCACGATATCGGTCAGGTGCGCCACCTGCTCCTTGGTGCAGAACTGTGCCTCGTCCACGATCACGCAGTCGTACGCGCAGATCTCCTCGCGGGTCATCTGCATCAGGCGCTCCACCGAGATGCACGGACGAGACAGCCCGATGCGCGACGCCATCACGCCCTCGCCGTCACGGTTGTCGAGCGCCGGCTTGGCAAGCAGGGCGCGCTGGCCCTTCTCCTGATAGTTGTAGGCAACCATCAGGGCGTTTGCCGTCTTGGAGCTCCCCATCGACCCATAGCGGAAGTACAGCTTTGCCATTGTGTGCAGTCCTTTCGAGCGGGCGACGTACCGCCTACTTCTCGTCGTCCTTCTCCTTGAGCGTCTTGAGGGTCATGCGCCCAAACATCACCGAGACCCACACGCACACCAGCGCGCGGGCAACGGTAATCACGTAATACATGGTTGCGCCGACCTGCTCGATCATCATGGCCGAGCGCTCGGGCGAAAGCATCTCGCGCACCGCGTCAACGGCATAGAACGCGCAGATGATGGCGCAGAACGAGTGGAGCACCAGCCGAGCCTGTCTGCTCTGCATGAAGTCGTTCCAGTCATTGCCCCAATTGGACATGTCCGCCTCCCCTTTAGGCTTCCTGACCGTTTCATGCTAGCATTGAGTCACCATTGACGAGAGGAGACCCATGAGCAAGATCGTGTTTCTGGACGTAGACGGTACCTTGATCAACTATGACGCCGTCTGCCCTGATTCGGCCAAGAAGGCCGTAGAGCTAGCGCGCGCGAACGGTCACAAGGTGTACCTATGCACCGGCTGTTCCAAGGCCGAGATCGAGCAGCGCGACCTGCCAGAGCTGGACGGCATGATCGGCGCCAACGGCGGCTATGTCGAGGACGGCGGCCAGGTTGTCATGCACCAGGCGCTCTCCGTCGAGCAGGTCAAGCACATCGTCGACTGGTGCAACGGGCGCCATCTGGGCTTCTACCTCGAGGCCAACAGCGGCATGTACATCAACAGCTGGTTTGTGGAGCAGGCCCCGGCAGTCATGTACAAGTACGCCATGGGCAAGGGAGCCACGGAAGAGGCCGCGAAGGCCGCCGGCCAGAGCTTCGTCAACTCCATGATCCGCACCGACGACCTGTACCGCGACGACGTGAACAAGGTGAGCTTCATCCTCTCCACCTATCAGGACCACGTGGATTCCCGCAGCGAGTTCCCCGACATGGAGGCCAACACGTGGGGTGGCAAGGACGAGCAGGCGCTCTTTGGCGACCTCGGCCCCAAGGGCATCACCAAGAGGCACGCCATCGAGGTGCTGCTTGAGCACCTGGGCGCCGACCAGGCGGACACCATTAGCTTCGGTGACGCGAAGATCGACCTCTCCATGTTCGAGCTCTGCGCCTACAACGTGGCCATGGGCAACGGCGGGCCGGAGATCAAGGCTGCCGCTGACTACATCACCGACGACGTGGACGAGGATGGCCTGTACAACGCCTTCAAGCACATCGGCCTGATCTAGGCGAGTGCGACGCAATTTCGGTCCCTGACTCCTAAATTGCGCGGGACCACGAAGGACAGTCCTTCGTGGTCCCGCGCAACTTTTGAGTCAGGGACCGAAATTGCGTCGCACGTTGGACGGGGATTTACACCGTTGACACTACATTTGTCGTAGGATTGGTTTAGGTCAACTCTTCCGAGAGGAACGGCACCGTGTCGAGTATTGGCGATCGCTTCCGTAAATGGGTTATGTCGCAGCACGTCAAGGGCATCTCGCCCGTTGCGCTCGACAACGATCACATACGTATTGTGCTGCAGCTTGTCACGGCAGAGATCAACATCTACACCGGCATGCCCGAGGGCGAGATTGCCGAGTACCGCATCGTTCGCCACTTGGACAACGAGCCCATCTTCTTCCTACACGTGCTACTTGATGACCTTGTGCGCGCCAAGGAGCTGTTCCGGGAGATGGTCGAGTCCCTCGAGGACGAGGACGAGAAGCAGGCAACGCACGTGCTGCTTTGTTGCACTTCCGCGATGACCACCAGCATGTTCGCCTCCAAGATGGGCGACATCGCCATCGCGCTTTCGCTTGACTACGACTTCACCGCCCTGCCCGCCTCGCAGGTCATGCAGCCCGGCGGCGACTGGGCAGCCATCCTCCTTGCGCCACAGGTCAGCCACATGCGCAAGCAGATCATGGAGGTCCATCCAAACGCTGTAGTCTTCGAGATTCCCGGCAAGATCTTTGGTAGCTATGACGCGGCAGCGGCCGTCCAGCTGGTTATGCACGCCCTGCACGACGTGCAGGCTCCCGACGAGCCTGAGGCGAGCCTCCGCACGGCCCGCGACCTTGCAAACGACCGTCGCATCCTCATCATCACGCTCTTCACCCTGCGCGACCACGCGCGCCTGGGATACCGTCTCTTCGACCACGGCGAGGTCACGAGCGAAGGCGCTGTGCGCAAGCCTCGTCTTGAGTACCAAGACATCGAAGACCTGCTCGAGACCCTACCCGCACGCGGTATCTCGGTAAGCGACCTTGACGCTATCGGCATCGCCGTCCCGGGCGTTGCTTTCCGCGGTACCGTTACGCTGCCGAACCTCTACGAAGGCTCCTATGACCTGCGCGAACACATCGAGAGCCGCTTTGGCGTGAAGGTCTACGTTGACAACAACTGCAACGCGGCCGCCGTAGGTTGCTACGTGAGCCAGGACAAGCACGAGAGCCTCATCTTCTTCAGGCATGCCTTTGGTCACCTCGCGGGTGGACTAGGAACCATCATTGATGGAAAGCTACTGAAGGGCCGTAGAAACCTCGCGGGCGAGACGCGCTATTACGAGCATCTCCTCAAGCTGGACATGAACTACGAGGACGTTCCTTGGAGCGAGGAGGGCCTGTTCCAGCTTGCCACCGAAGTCGTCACCGTGAGCATCGCGCTGACGGCCCCCGATGCCGTCTACCTGGGCGTAGACACGGTCGATGACATGGACAAGCTGCATGCGGAGCTTGCCAAGACCTTCTCTGAGGAGCTCATCCCGCCGCTATACGTGGTTGATGACTACATCCAGCGCGTCTATCTGGGCGAGATGGCCATCTGCCTGCAGAAGCTCCGCGACCCGTCCTATCGCTCGCTCGGCGTGGGCTAGATGCGCCTTGGTGCGTCCAGGGCTGCCCCCGAAGCGCACCGTTTTCTCTACGCATCGCACAGCAGCGTGGAAACGCCGATATCGTACTCGCGGATGGGCGTGCCGTGCATCTCTGTCATGGAGTACGCAACCTCGCCACGCTCGATTGCCTCGGCACCGGCAATCAGCTCGTCAATAACGCCCACGTCAACGGGGCAATCCGCATGGCATGGCCAGATGGACGTGATCTGGTCCGCGCGTGTGCGGAGCCGCTTCAGGCTGTGCACATAGGCGGCCAGAGAGCGCATGGCACCGAACATGAAGATGCGTCCGTTGCGTTGGATGGGATCGCCCGAGAAGAGCATGCCGCTCGCGCGGTCGAGCAGCGCCATTGACCCTGGCGTGTGACCGGGCAGCGCGATGGCCTCAAGCTCACGGTTGCCGAGGTCAATCACGTCACCATCCCACACGGGGTTCACCTGTGCCGAAGTTAGAGTGCTGAGCTGCGGATGCACGAGCTCGCAGGGGCTGATGTAGATGCGCTTGAACGCGGCGTTTCCCGCCACGTGGTCACGGTCAGCGTGCGTGTTGAGAAGCGACAACGGCAGGTCGGTCAGCTCCTCTGCCAGCTCGCGTGCGTTTGGCGTGGTCATGCCGCTGTCAAGCAGGAGCGCCTGGCTGTCGCCCGTCAGCAAAAAGAAGCGGACACCGCGGTCCTCATAGCGCCACGTACGCTCGTCAATCTTGACCCAGTTCTCGTTCGCCATGCTCTACCTCCCCATCTGTGAACTGCACGCAATTGTAACCCCGAACCAGAGGGTCGGACCTTGTGGTCCCAGTTACCCCGGACCAGAGGGTCGGACCTTGGTGGTCCCAGTTACAATGGGGTAGTGAGAAGTGTGGAGCGCATTCGTTCAAGGAGGCTCATATGTTTGACATGGCCGCGGACAAGGCTGAGAAGGAGAAGCTCTACCCGAAGGGCGTCAAGTATGTGGGCGAGGCGAGCGCCGTTGCCACGCACATGCTGCGCCACGAGGACATCAACGGCTCGAACCGTCTGTTTGGCGGACGTCTCATGGAGTGGATTGACGACGTCGCGGGCATTGCCGCACGCCTGCAGTGCGGCGGCAACGTAACCACGGCGGCCATCGATACGCTCGAGTTCAAGTACCCGGCGTTCCTGAACGACATCGTGGTCATCGAGGCGTGGGTGACGCACGTGGGCAACACCTCCATGGAGGTCCGCGCCGACTCGTACGTGGTCGACCCCGCCTCGGGAGAGCAACGCATGATCAACCACGCATACCTGACCGAGGTGTGCGTTGACGAGGAAGGGCATCCCACCCGCGTGCCCTGGGGTCTCGTGGCCACGAACGAAGAGCAGCACGCCGAGTGTGACGGCGCCCGTCGGCGCGCCGAGATTCGCAAGATGCGTCGCCAGGAAGGCGTGTAATTCCCCATTGGGCCTGTCCCTAATGGGGAATTCCCCAATAGGGACAGGCCCAATGGGGAATGGTAGGATTGAGGCCATGAGCAAAACAGCCGCCATAAGCACGAGGGACTTTCTTCCCACCACGCGCGCCGAGATGCGCGAGCGTGGCTGGGAGCAGTGCGACTTTGTCTACGTGAGCGGCGACGCCTACGTTGACCACCCCTCCTTCGGCACGGCCATCATCGCGCGCCTTCTGGAGGCGCACGGCTACAAGGTGGGCATCATCGCGCAGCCCGACTGGCGCGACCCAGCTAGCGTGACGCGCCTCGGCGAGCCACGCCTGGGCTTTTTGGTCTCTGCCGGCAACATGGACTCGATGGTCAACCACTACACAGTGGCAAAGCGCCGCAGGTCAAAGGACTATTACTCC
>DJXA01000247.1:13541-17986 GCA_002449555.1 Atopobiaceae bacterium UBA7016
CCCATCATCCTAGGCGGCATCGAGGCGTCGCTCAGGCGCCTCGCCCACTACGACTATTGGTCAGACTCGCTCAAGCGCTCGGTCCTCATCGACGCCGGCGCCGACCTCATCAGCTACGGCATGGGCGAGCACTCCATCGTAGAGATTGCCGATGCGCTCAACTCCGGCCTCGATGTGCGTGACCTCACGTTTATTCAGGGAACGGTCTACCGCGCCCGCACCATCGAGCAGTGCGTGGAACCCGTCATTCTGCCTACATGGGACGAGATTTCCATCAGCAAGGAAGCCTATGCACGCAGCTTTGGCGAGCAGATTCGCCAGCTGAACCCATTCCTCTCGCACCCGCTGGTCGAAGAGTACCCCCACGGCGTCTACGTGGTGCAGAACCCGCCGTCAACGCCGCTCACCACCGAGGAGTTTGACCAGGTCTACGAGCTGCCGTATGCCCGCACGTGGCACCCCAGCTACGACGCGGCGGGCGGCATCCCCGCGCTGGCAGAGGTCAAGTTCTCGCTCACGGTCAACCGTGGCTGCCTGGGCGACTGCGCGTTTTGTTCGCTCAACTTCCACCAGGGACGCATCATCCAGACGCGCTCGGACGAGTCGGTGCTTACCGAAGCCGAGCTCATGACCCACGAGGCTGACTTCAAGGGTTACATCCACGACGTTGGCGGCCCCACAGCGCAGTTCCGTATTCCTGCGTGCGCCAAGCAGCTGAAGGCTGGCGCCTGCGCCGACCGCCGCTGCCTTTCCCCCAAGCCCTGCAAGGCGCTGCGCGTCTCGCACAAGAGCTACCTCACGCTGCTGCGCAAGCTGCGCGAGGTTCCCGGCGTCAAGAAGGTGTTCGTGCGCAGCGGCATCCGCTTTGACTATGCCCTCTTGGACAAGGACCACACCTTCATCAAGGAGCTCGCGGCAAACCACACTTCGGGCCAGCTGCGCCTGGCGCCTGAACACGTCTCTGACGAGGTGCTGAGCATCATGGGCAAGCCGTCAAACGACGTATACCAGGCCTTTTGCAAGGAGTTTGACGCGGCATCGCGTGCAGCGGGCAAAGAGCAGTACGTGCTCCCCTACCTGATGAGCAGCCATCCCGGCTCAACCATGAAGGTGGCCGTCCAGCTGGCGGAGTTTTGCCGAGATCTGGGCTACAACCCCGAGCAGGTCAGCGACTTCTACCCCACGCCGTCTACCGTCAGTACGTGCATCTATTACACCGGGCTGGACCCGCGCACCATGAAGCACGTGTATTGCCCCACCGACCCGCACGAGAAGGCCATGCAGCGCGCGCTCATCCAATATCGCAACCCCAAGAACCACAAGCTGGTGCTTGAGGCCCTGCGGCGCGCGCACCGCGAGGACCTGATTGGCTACGGCCCCAAGTGCCTGGTGCGGCCCGAGCGGGCGGAGAGACCGGGCAAACGTCAAAGGCACAGCAGGTAAGGCTCGTGCGACTGGTGACAAGTGGACAGGTCATTTGTCACCATCTGCGGTAAAAGGCGATGTGGCTCCCTGTGCCCGAGCTGTTCCAAAGTACAATGACGTTACCTGCCGAATGTAGCGAGAGGAGCCATCATGGCGCTGACCTGCGAGCTTTGCGGAAGCACTGACTTTGTCAAAGACAACGGCTTGTTTGTTTGCCAGGGCTGTGGCACCAAGTACACGCTCGAGGAGGCCCAGCGTCAGATTGCGGCGCAAAAGCAGGCGGCCCAGGCAGAGGCCCAAGCCCAAGCCGCTCCGACGCTCAACAACGCAAGCGACTTCACGCCCGCCGGCCTTGACGTCAACGCGGCGGGCGCCAAGGAGGCCAACAACTATGCGTGCCGCGCCTGGCAGATGCTGCTCGCCGAGTACAAGAAGCTCGAGCATCCCACCGAGGCGCAGCAGAAGCTCCTCGTCACCCACGCGCAGGAGTGCCTGACCATCCTTGACGACGCAGCGCGCACCGACCCCAACAATGACCTGCTCAGCCTGCTCATTTACGAGAACTGCAAGGAGATTGCGAGCTCGGCCAAGGGCACCTATCACTACGTGCAGGACAGCGAGGGCAACTGGAAGCGCAAGAGCCTAGACTTCTCGGTTAAGGTGGAGATTCCCGGTCAGCGCGAGTCGTTTGACAGCCTGATAAGTGCGCATCGCAAGGTCATCGAGCAACGCTATCTGGACGCACACCCCGACGAGGTGCTGCAGCGCGAGCGCCTGGTTGCCCAGACAGAGGAGATTAACGGCCGCCTGAACGAGCTGAAGAGCGAGAAGAAGAGCCACGGCTTCTTTGACTTCTCGGGCAAGCGCGAGGTAAAGGACCGCATGAAGCCGGTTGAGCAGGAGCTTCGCGACGTTCGCGGCCAGATCAGCGATCTTGATAGGAAGGTGGACAAGTACGTGGACCAGTGCCTGCGCGAGCTGGGCCAGGACCACATCCGCCTGGATTTCTAGGAGCTTTTAGGACATATGCACGGAATGCACGCGCGTCTCCCCAAGAACTTCGTGCTTGAGGAGCGCTTGGAAAAGTACGCAGATGCCATCGAGCTGCGGCCGGCGAGCCTTGCCGGTCGCTGGGCCGAGGCATGCAAGCCGCTTGGGTCTGACATCGCCTTTAAGGAGGTGCGTCTCGACCTTGGCTGCGGCAAGGGACACTTCACGGTTGAGTCGGCTCGCAGGGAGCCTGACGTGCTGTTTATTGGCATTGACGGCGAGCCCATTTGCATTGCCTACGCCGCACAAAAGGCCATCGAGGAAGGCTTGCCCAACATGGTGCTGGTTCCTGGCACGGGCGAGCAGGTGGTGGGCATGTTTGGCCCGGGCGAGGTCTCGCGCATCCACCTCAACTTCCCCACGCCGTTTCCGCGCAAGAAGGAGGCGGGCAAGCGCCTGGTCATTCTTGAGCGGCTGCTCGAGTATCGACGCGTGCTGTCCCCGGGCGGCGAGGTGGTGCTAAAGACCGACAGCCAGCCGTTGCGCGACTTCGCGCTTACCCAGTTTGAGCTGGCCGGGTATGACGTGACGTGGCAAAGCGACGATGCGCGCGGTGAGAGGCCAAATGACCCCAGCAGTGAGTACGAGGAGCGTCTTTCCGCGCAGGGTGCCTGCGTGTACGGTGTCAGCGCAACGCCTGGGGCAGACCCCGGCGTAGTCATACAGACGGCGGAACTGAGCCTGGCGGAGTACCTGCCCGACAACCTGCAGAACATGGACTACGTGCCCCATGGCATGCAGGGCACCGTGGTGAACCTGCGCAACCGCAGGATGCACGAAGCGATGCGTCGGCGCTAAGCCCAAAGACCAATCGAGCACCCCTCAGTTGGACTTGCGAGGCCGGATTCAGACCGGTTCGACGCGGCGATACGCAGTCGGCTACAATGACTAACGCAACCTGAGACGACGGAAGGCCCAATCATGCCCAAGATCACGCCTGGCAACCATCTGTACTTCTACCAGCTCTTTATGCAGGAGCTGGGCACGGGCAAGCAGACCACGCTACAGCGCGTTGAGGAGGTACTTGCCGAGGCAGACGTGCTTCTGGAAGATGTGGAGTGCGAAAGCATCGAGCAGCTCCTCGGCGAGCTGGACTTTGTGAAGCTCACCGTGTTCAAGAAGGGCCGCGTGTTTGCGACCGTTATGCCGCGTGAGGATTTGGACGAACTGCTTGAGAAGGCCGCGCAGCCCACGGTTGATAAGGCAGCAGCCGCGGCCGGTAAGTCGTGGAAGCGTGCCCGCAGGTCAAAGGACGTAAAGCCCGCGAAGCCTCGCCACAAGGCAAAGCCGAAGCCCGTCGTTGAGGACGTGGTTGAGGAGGAGCCCGTGGTTGAGGTGGAGGAAGAGTTGGTTGCCGCAGAAGAGCCTGTGGTTGAGCCAGTTGTTGAGGCCAAGCCGGAACCGACAGCGGAGGCTGAGCCCGAGTCCGAGCCTGAGTCAGAACCACTTGTGGAGCCGGAACCCGAGCCCGAGCCGGAACCCGAGCTGGCACCTGAACCCGAGCCCGAGCCGGAGCCAGAACCCGAACCCGAACCCGAACCCGAACCTGTGCCGGAGCCGGAACTAGAATCGGAGACCGAACCCGAGCCTGAGCCGGAACAAGAGCCCGAAGCTCGCAACCCCAAGCGCATCCACACCACGCCTAAGCTGCGGCGCATTGGCAACCCGGTCCACTTCTCAGAAGACGTTCACTGCCCCGACAAGCAGCTCCTTGACCTCTACCAGCTGCTCCCTGGAACCATCGGCATCCTGGATGCGCTCGATGAGGGCTGGGAATACGCGCAGGAGGCAGGCACTGTCGAAGGCACGCACAGCGAGCTCACCTTCCCGCTCTCGCGCACCAATAAGCCGGGTTACCCCATCGAGGTAACCATCAAGCGCGTTGCACGCATCCCGTCCGGCAAGGCCTGGCAACTCGTCAGCGTCGCTCGCGAAGAGGACGAATAAGCCATTGTTGACAGAAAACGGTC
>DJXA01000247.1:18115-25912 GCA_002449555.1 Atopobiaceae bacterium UBA7016
CCGTTTTCTGTCAACAATGGCTTCCGTGTGCTACTCTTCGCCGGTCCAGCAGTAGGTGCAGATCTTCTTGCGGTCGATGCCGATGGCATCGAGCATGCCGTCAAGGCTCTGGAAGCTCAGCGAATCAAAGCCCATATCCTCGCAGATGGAGCGCAGCAGGCACTTGCCGCGCTCGCTCGTACCATCCGCATACTCGGCGATGTGCTTCTCGCCCTCCTCACCCTCAAGCTCGAGAATCTTGCGACGCGCGATGAGCTCGTAGTCGCTGTTGGAGCGCGAGAACGAGAGATACTTGCAGCCATACATGATGGGCGGGCAGGCGCTGCGCATGTGCACCTCAGCCGCACCCGCGCCATACAGGAACTCGACCGTCTCGCGCAGCTGCGTGCCACGCACGATAGAGTCGTCAACAAACAGCAGCTTCTTGCCATTGATGAGCTCCGGCACCGGCACCTGCTTCATCTTGGCCACGCGGTTACGCACCTCTTGGTTGGCGGGCATGAAGCTGCGCGGCCAGGTGGGCGTGTACTTGACGAACGGGCGCGCAAAGGGCTTGCCGCTCTCGGTGGCGTAGCCGATGCCGTGGGGCAGACCGCTGTCGGGCACGCCGGCAACATAGTCCACATCGGGTAGCAGGCCACGCTTGCGCTCGTCCGCGGCCATGCGAGCACCGTTGCGATAGCGCATGACTTCCACGTTCTGGCCCTCGTAGTTGGAGTTGGGGTAGCCGTAGTACACCCATAGAAACGCGCAGATGCGCATCTCGTCGCGCGGCGCGACCAGCGTCTCGTAGCCGTCGGCCGTGATGCGCACAATCTCGCCCGAGCCCAGCTCGTGCTCGTCAGCATAGCCCAGCTTGCCATAGGCAAAGCTCTCGAACGTCACGCAGTAGCCGTCATCGTCCTTGCCGATGAGCACCGGCAGGCGGCCCATCTTGTCGCGCGCCGCCACTAGGCTGCCGTCTTCGCACATCACCAGCAGCGTCAGCGAGCCCTCAATGGCCTCCTGTGCGTACTGGATGCCCTCGACCAGGCTCTTCTGGGTGTTGATGAGCGCGGCGACCAGCTCGGTCTGGTTGACCCCGCCGTCACTCATAGCCATGAACTGATGGCCAACATGCTCGAAGGTCTTGATGAGCTCTGCCTCATTCTTGATGCAGCCCACCGTCGAGAGGGCAAAGAACCCCAGGTGAGAGCGCACCAGCAGCGGCTGCGGATCCATGTCGGAGATGCAGCCGATGCCCGAGGTACCGTGGAACGACTGCAGGTCGTTCTCAAACTTGGTGCGGAACGGCGTGTTCTCGATAGAGTGAATCTCTCGCTGGAAGCCATCCTCGTCATCGTGCATGATCATGCCCGCGCGACGAGTTCCCAGATGCGAGTGGTAGTCAACTCCAAAGAAGACGTCGAGCACCACGTCACGATGCGAAACTGCTCCAAAAAAGGCGCCCATTCGCAAACCTCCTGCATTCGCGTTCTTTCAAGTAACACTATACGGGCTAAAAACGTCGGTGAACGGTAGTTTTTGCATGCGGAAACATAGCAATCAGGTTTCCATAACGTGGGGTGACCTCTTGGGCAATTGCTCGCCAAACCTGGGGGGTTTCTGTCAACATAGGCAGATAAGTCAGAGTGATCTTCATCCGAGAAAGGAACGCCCATGCGCGCAAAGCTCATCCATCGCAACACCCACGTCTACGACCTCGACGCCACCCTTGCCTTCTACGAGAAGGCCCTCGGCCTTACCGAGCGCCGTCGCAAGGGCCCTGAAGACGGCAGCTGGCTCATCGTCTTCATCGGCAACGACGAGTGCGACTTCGAGCTTGAGCTTACGTGGAACAACGGCTTCGACGGCACGTACGACAACGGCAACGGCGACACGCACGTGGCCGTGCGCGTCGATGATTACGACGCCTTCCATGCACTGCACGAGGAGATGGGCTGCATCGTGAAGGAGAATCCGCGCATGGGTCTGTATTTCATCGCCGACCCCGACGGCTGCTGGATCGAAATCCTCCGCGGCCTCGATGAGACGCCGAACGAGCGCGACCGCGTAAAGTAGCAGGCACATCCCGTAAGAGCAAGAGGAGCACCCATGCACGACGTCATCAAGGCGATTGGCGAAATCGGCCTGGTTCCCGTGGTGAAGATCAACGACGCACGCGACGCGTTGCCCCTAGCAAATGCCCTCATCGAGGGCGGGCTTCCAGTAGCCGAAATCACCTTCCGCACCGACGCCGCCGCCGAGAGCATCGCAGCCATTGCCAAGGAGTTCCCGCAGATGATTGTGGGTGCTGGCACGGTGCTGACCCGCGCGCAGGTAGACGCCGCCATGGAGGCAGGCGCCACCTTCATCGTCTCGCCCGGGCTCAACCCCGACACGCTCGACTACGCGCTGAGCAAGAGCGCCATCATGATGCCCGGTATCTCTGACGCAAGCGGTGTTGAGGCGGCACTGGCGCGCGGCATCGACACCGTGAAGTTCTTCCCCGCCGAGCCTGCCGGCGGTCTTCCCTACATCAAGGCGCTCGCCGGCCCGTACGCGGACGTCAAGTTCATGCCCACGGGCGGCATCAACCTGGGCAACCTTGCCACCTACCTCACCTGCCCCAACATCCTTGCGTGCGGCGGCACCTGGATGGTGACCGAGGGCCTTATCAACGAGCAGCGCTGGGGTGAGATTACGGCCATCTGCCAGGAGGCCGTCAAGATCATCAAGGACGTTCGCGGCTAGACCGTCATAAGACAGGGGGAATCATGGATGACGAGAAGAGCATCCTACTGGTGGGAGAGCCCATGGGCCTTTTCATCGCCAAGAGCGAGGGTTCCTTTGAGGACGTTGACGAGTACTCCGTGGCTACCTGCGGCGCGGAGTTTAATGTCGCGATTGGCCTTACACGCCTGGGGCATCGCGCTTCCTATCTCACCAAGCTGGGCCCCGACCCGTTTGGCAAGCGCATCGTCAAGCAGATGAAGCGCGAGGGCATCGCCACGGACGACATCCTCTACGACGACGCGCTGCGCACCGGGTTCATGCTGAAGGGCTCAACCTCGGTCGGCGACCCGGCCATCTACTACTTCCGCGCGGGCAGTGCGGCATCCACGCTCTCCCCTGCCGACGTTGCCGACCTGGACTTCTCAAAGTTTGCGGCCATCCACATGACCGGCATCACGCCCGCTCTCTCTGACAACACGCGCGAGCTTTGTCGTTTCTTGGCGGCCAAGGCCCATGAGCTGGGCATCTTTCTTTCGTTTGACCCCAATCTGCGCCCACAGCTATGGCCCTCGCAGGAAGCTATGGCAAGCTACCTCAACGAGTTTGCCGCGCAGTGTGACCTCTTCTTGCCGGGCATCGCCGAGGGCAAGATTCTGGCGGAGCTGGAGGACCCAGTAGAGATTGCTGCGCACTACCGTGGGCTGGGTGCCGGCGCCGTGGTAGTGAAGGTGGGCGGCGATGGCGCGTACTATGACGCGGACTCTGAGAAGGGCATGGTGCCGGGCTTCCGCGTGTCGCACGTCGTGGACACCGTAGGCGCTGGTGACGGCTTTGCGGCAGGCGTGCTCTCGGCCCGCATGGAGGGACTGAGCTGGTACGACAGCGTGCGCCGTGGCAACGCTATCGGCGCTATCCAGATTATGAGCGTGGGCGACAACGACGGCCTGCCCACCCGCGAGGAGCTTGACGCGTTCATGCTCACCGACGAGCACTAAGGTCACGCGCCTAACGCACCCGAACGGATGGGACAGGCACCGTAGTTCGGAAATCCGAACTACGGTGCCTGTCCCATCCGTCCGGGTGCGCTGTCGTTACGGCAGCTGACGGCCGGCGGACTTGTAGATCTCGTACCACTCCTCGCGCGTGAGGGTGAAGTCGGTGGCACGGGCGCTCTCGCGAATGCGCGATGCCTTGGTGGTGCCGATGACGCACTGCATCTTTGCCGGGTAGCGCAGGATCCACGCAAGGGCCACGGCGCCAGGCGTCACGTTGTACTTCTGCGCCAGCTCGTCAAGCTCGGCGTTCAGCTCCTCGTACTCGGAGGCGCCCAGGAACGTGCCCGCAAAGTATCCGTGCTGGAAGACCGACCACGCCTGGATGGCCATACCCTTGCGCTCGCAGTACTCGAAGATGCCGCCGTCACGCATGATGGCCGGGTCGTTCTCCATATTGACGTTGAGCATGGCCTCGAACGCCGGCGCAAATGCCACGCTGAGCTGCACCTGGTTTGCCGCCAGCTTGTACTTGGTGGCGCGCGCGACGCGCTTCATTTGCATCGGGTTCTGGTTGGAGACGCCAAACTCCAGCACCTTGCCGGACTTGTGCAGCTCCTCGAAGGCCTCCGCGATCTCATCGGCCTCCATCAGCACGTCCGGACGGTGCAGTAGCAGGCACTCGACGTGATCGGTCTTCAGGCGCGCAAGGCTCGCGTCCACGGCGCTCAGGATGTAGTCCTTGGAGAAGTCGAAGTACGAGCCGTTCTTGCCAAAGTGGATGGAGCATTTGGTCTGCAGGAAGATCTGGTCACGCATGCCCGGATTCGCAGCCATGGCGTCACCGATGAGCTCCTCGCAGTGGCCGCCGCCGTAGATGTCGGCGGTGTCCACCATGTTGATGCCCTCGTCGAGGCTTACGCGCAGCAGCTCGCCCACCTCGGCAACAGACATCTGTGGAATGCGCATTGACCCAAGCACGACCTCGGATACCAGCGCTTTGTTCTTGCCAAACTCGATGTACCGCATTACCTGCTCCCTCCCCTCAACCAATACCAGCCAAAACAAGTATGAACAGGGACCACGAAGGACTCTCCTTTGTGGTTCCGCCCTGCGCTACTCGTACAGGTACACGCGGCACTCCCACGGGCGCAGCTCGAGGAAGCCGTCAGACCTCGTGCCCGGAGCATCGTCATAGTTGGCCAGCTCAAGCGTGCCAAGCGAGGGGTCATAGCCCACCGGCGGCCGCATCAGCGTGGCACGGTCTCCAAAGTTGCAAATCACCATAAGGCGCTGGCCTTCCATCTCGCGCGCGTACACAAACAGCTCGCGACTCACGCGCTTGAACTCGCGGTAGATGCCCTCGCGCACCACCGGCAGCTTGCGGCGCAAGTCAATCGCACGCCGGTAGAAGTTAAGCACCGAATTGGGATCATCAAGCTCGGCCTCAACGTTGATGCCGTGGTAGTTGGGGTTGACGGCAAACCATGGCTCGACACCCGCAGGACAGAAGCCGGCGTTCTCCTCAGCCGACCACTGCACGGGCGTCCTCGCGTGGTCGCGCGCGGCGCGGTTGATGAGCTTCATAACCTCTTGCTCTTTTTGGCCCGACGCCATGTGATTGCGATACTGGTTCTTCGCCGACACGTCCGGCACCTCGTCGATGGTCGCGAAGTGCGTGTTGGTCATGCCAATCTCTTGGCCCTGGTACACAAACGGTGTGCCCTTCAGGAAGAGATAGCTCGCAGCCAGCAGCTTGGCGCTCTCCACGTGATACACCTTGCTACCGTAGCGGCTCACCACGCGCGGGTGGTCGTGGTTCTCGATGTAGAGCGCGTTCCACGCCTTGCCCTCAAGCTCGCGCTGCCAGTGCGTGAGCGCGCCCTTGTACCTGCGCAGGCTGAAGGGCGTCGGCACGTAGTCCGTAAACAGGCAGTCGGCGTTCATGTGCTCGAAGTTGAACATCATGTCAAGCGTCTGGTCGGGCCCCTCAGCGATGTAGGGCAGCGCCTTGTCCGTGGTGATCATGGGCGCCTCGCCCACCGTCATGCAGTCGTAGTGCGAGAGCACGTTATCCCTGAACTGCGCGAGGTAGTCGTGCACGCGCGGGCCGTTCTCATAAAAGCGCAGGCCACGGGCACCGGGCACCATCAGATGGTCACTGGGCAGGCCTTCGGCTTTGCTCGTGAAGGTGATGACGTCCTCGCGGAAGCCGTCCACGCCGCGGTCGAGCCAGAAGCGCATGATGTCTTCCACCTCGGCGCGCACGGCCGGGTTCTCCATGTTGAGGTCGGGCTGGCCCTTGGCAAAGATATGCAGGTACCACTGGTCGATGGCGGGCTCGTACTCCCACGCGCGGCCCTCAAACAGGCTGTCCCAGTTGTTGGGCGGAACGAGGTTACCCTCATGGTCACGGTGGCCGTCGCGCCAGATGTAGTAGTCGTGGTACGGATTGTCGCGCGAGGTGCGGCTCTGCTTGAACCACGGGTGCTCGCTTGAGGTGTGATTGACCACCAGGTCCATGATCACCTTCAGGCCGCGCTGGTGCGCCCCATCAAGCACCTGCTGGAAGACATCCAGGTCGCCGTACTCGGGGTTGATGTTCTTATAGTCCGCGATGTCGTAGCCATAGTCTGCCTGCGGAGAGACGTACAGCGGGCTGAACCAGATGCCCGTAACGTTCAGGCTGGCAATGTAGTCGAGCTTCTCCAGCACGCCCCACAGATCACCAATGCCGTCGCCGTTGCCATCGGCAAAGCTCCGAGGCCAAATCTGATAGAACACCGCATCCTTGTACCAGCGACTTCGCTCCATGGCAGGTCCTCTCATCCGATTGCGCACAATCACATTTTCGCATGTCGAAACGCGTCATGGTGTGACATCTCGTGGCAATTTCCCCGCTGGAGCCTGCCCCATTGGGGAGTTACGAGAGGGAGAGCTGGCGAGCGTCCAGCGCGGCCACATCTTCGGGAACATGCGAGGACATGAGGAGCGTGCGGCCCTTGAGGTGTGCCATAACGAAACGTGCCGCAACCTGGTGCGTATCCTCGTCAAGCGAGGAGAAGGGCTCGTCCAAGAGCACGGCGGCCGAGGGATGGGCCAAGGCGCGAGCAAGCTCGACGCGCCTGCGTTGCCCGCCCGAGAGCTCGCTCACCGGGCGCCCCAGCGCCTCTTCGGGCAAAAGCTCTCGTAACAGTGCGCGAACGCCGTCGTGCGTCAGGCTTCCCGCACCAACCAGCAGCACGTTGTCCTCAGCGCTCAGCGCTTCGATGAGCCGCGTTTCCTGAAACACCATCGAGAAGCGCTGTGGCCGCTGCACCGTACCGGCAAGCTGGGGCACAAGGCCCGCCACCGTCATAAGCAGCGTGGTCTTTCCCGTGCCGGAGGCATCGGTCAGCACGCCACGCTCCCCCGCGGCAAGCGAGAAGCTAAGCCCCTCCACCACCGGGCTTGCGTCATAGCCCAGGGTCGCGTCCCGCAGAAGAATTGGCTCTGGCGGCACGGCCTCGGCAGCTCGCTCGCCAGCGCGCGGCACCGCGCTGCGCACGGCCACCGGACCTGTCTGCCGCAGCAGCCAGAGAAACGCCTGCTCAAAGACGTACGAAACCGCCACCACGATGACCGTCCAGGCAAAGAGGTCGGCCGTCTCCAGCAGAATCTTCGACTGATAGATGCGCTCACCCATCGAGCCCAGCGGCGTACCGATAAGCTCTGCCGCAACACCCGCCTTCCATGCCATGCCGCACGCGTTTCTGCTGGTAGCAACCAGGTAAGGCAGCAGGCTGGGCCACGTGTGCGCAAGCAGACGACGCAGCGGGCCGACGCCGAACACGCTCAGCATCTGCGAAAGGCGCTCGTCAACCTGGCCGAGCCCCTCAACGGTTGCCAGATAGATGGCCGGAAACGCCATCAGAAAGACCGCGATGCCCGACACCTCACGCGAGCCCACCCAGATGAGCAGCAGCACCACGATGCACGCCACGGGAATGCTCTTGAAGGCCAGCACGACGGGAGCAAGCAACTCGCGCGCCACAGAGCTGTGATGCGCCAGAAAGCCCAACGCCACACCCAGCACAAACGCCGACAAGAA
>DJXA01000247.1:26052-29145 GCA_002449555.1 Atopobiaceae bacterium UBA7016
AATGTCCAGCAGGCGGCGGCAGGTCTCAAGCGGACTTGCCAGCAGGATGCTGCTGCCCACCAAAAGGCACGCGGCCTGCCACACTCCAAGCCAGAGTGCGCAGGCCGCGAGTCGCTTAAGGATTCGTGTGCGAGACGAGGTGTCCATCCGTAACGGGTTACCCCAGGAAGTAGAAGTCGTCAGCCGGGAGCGTGCCGCCCACAGACGCGGGGTCAGAGTCAAAGAGCGTCTGCAGGTAGCCCGAGAGCGCAGACTGCATCTCGGTGCCCGTGATGCATACCAGGTGGCAGCTGGGGATGGCCTTGGCGGCAACCGGCTCGGCGTCGATGATGCCGGCGGAAACCACGAGCGGAGCGACAGCCGCCGGGTCAGCGTTGGCCGCATCGACGGAGGCAGCCTGCTGCGCGATGAACTCGGCCACGGCCTCGGGGTGCTCGGCGAGGAACTCGTTGCGCACGACGGTGACGCCAGTCAGCAGCTGGGAGCCATCATCCACGGAGTCGGCCCAGACATCGGTGAGATCGATGACGGCCTTCAGAGCCTCGTTCTTGACGCAGGCGGCCGTCGCGAAGGGCTGGGGCAGCACGCCCACGGCGGTGGCGTCGGCGCTCAGGGCCTGGACGACCTCGGTGGGCTCGCTCTTGAACTCAAGCGTGACCTGGTCGGCAATGCCGGCCTTGTTCAGCAGGAAGTTCATGGCGTACTCGGGCGTGGCGCCCTTGCCGGTCATGTACACGGTCTTGCCCGCGAGGTCGGCGAACTGCTGGATGGACTCGTCGCCCGTCACCACGTTGAGTACGCCCAGCGTGTTGATGTCGATGACGGAAATGCCGCCCTCGGTCTTGTTGTACAGCACGGCCGCGGCGTTTGCCGGAATCAGCGCGATGTCGACCTCACCCTTGATGACGGCGGGAAGAATCTCGTCGGCAGCCGTCGCGATGTTGAACGTGTAGGTGTTGTTCAACTCAAGGGTGTCGATGGTGCCCATGAACGAGGCCAGACCGATGGAGGTCGGGCCCTTCAGCGATGCCACGTGCACCTCAACCGGCTCGACGGGCTCCGTCTCTGCCTCAACCTGGATTTCGGCCTCGGGCTCTGCCTCTGAGGTAGCGGACTGGCTTGCGCACGCCGCAACGATAAACGCAACTGCCAGCGTCATCAGAAGAACAAGCCAGTTGCGCATCATTCCCGAGCGATTCTTGCTCATGCAACTTCACCTTCCTGTCATGTGGCGTGCGATCTTTGCCGCACCGCGCACCTTCCCTTTCGGGTGTCTCATAGTATGCCGCGCACCCTTGGGCACCGCAGCCGCACTAGCTTACCATGAGACGCCGACAGCAAAGTCAGCGTATTGAACCACGCAATGAAACCGCAAGCTGCGCGTCAAAGCGCTCGAGGGCATCCGCGTCCGCGCGGTAGAGCAGCGTGTTTCCGCTTACCACGGGCACGCCCAAATCGGGCGGCAGCTCCACCACGGCCACCACAAACGCCTTGCCTTCCACATGCTCGGCAATGTCGCACGCAGCACAGCAGCTGAACGACACACGGTCAATCAGGCCCAGGTCGCGGCAGTGCTCTTTCAGCCGCGCCATCACGATGGTTGAGCAGATGGTGCCAGTGCCGCAGGTCACCAGGATGGGAACGCGCCGCTTCCAATCTGCTTGAATCGTCTGGGCGAGCACCTGCGCGGCAAGTCTCGTCCCCGCATGCGTGGGATGCACGCCGTCGCGCGCCCACAGCGCATGCGTCTCGTCCGAGGTGCAGAACGCCTCTCCCACGTCGGCAACCAGCGCATGGTTTGCCTCGGCCGCCTCGTGATAGGCCGCATAGAGGCCTTCCCGCATCTGGGCAAAGGAGAGCCCCAGCGCCTCAAGCTTTGCGCTGCCCTCCGCATAGGGCCAGGTCGCATAGAGCACGGGAGTTGCCCCATGCTCGCGCACGAGCTGGCACAGCCCCGCTGCGCTCTCTAAAAACCGCGCACGGTGCGTCACGGGACCATTGCTCATCTCTTGCAGAATCACATAGTCCCAGTGCTCCTCGGCAAGGGCCTCGGTCGTGCGGGTGCCTAGCTTGGTCTTGGGATTGAGCTGCTCTGCAAGGCGAGCCCCGCCGCGCGCATGCACCACCACTTCCGCCGACAGTAGCTCCGCCAGATGCTCTGGCAGGCCGTGCGCAATGGTGAGACTGTTTCCCAACATGAGGACGCGCATCATGCACCTCCGGCGTTCGTGCGGGCGTCGCGCCGGAGGCACTGCCAGGCTACTTGGCGTCCAGCACGTCGTTTCGATTGATGCGAAGCAGGATCTGGTCGAGGTCAAAGGTGCCCACGAGCACCGCCTGTACCTCGCCGTCAACTTGGATGAGGATGCTGCGGTTGGGAGAGATTCCCAATGGCTTTGACCAGCTCATTCGCTCGATATCAGCATAGCGTATCGTCCGCATTTTGCCGATGAAGGGCGTGACCTCGAGGTGGTCGTCAAACGTCGCGACGCGGTAGCGGCGAAGCGCCGCCCACATGACGAACATCACGGTGACGAACGAGGCGAAGAACCCAATCATGGTGGTGATATCAGCGCGGAAGACGCCCACATAACAGAGCCAGCCAAGTACCAGGCCCAGAAGCCCCATGAAGAACATGGCGAGTGACAGCGCGCCGGTGAGCGCGAAGGGGATCACGTACGTATCGTGCCGGCTGTGGTGGCGTTCTGAAAGGCCCGTGCTGATGAACCACTCGGTAAGCGTGGCCACGCTCGGGAGCACGACGCACAACGCTACGAGCACCCAGAGAATCATGCGCTGCCCACCCCCTCGATATGAGGGGTCGCACATCTATGCGAAGCTCCCGATTCCATATGACGCTAATGCCCCCAGCCAACCTGTATATCCCCGAATACGGTACCTGCAGCCAGCGGTTTTGCTGATGAGGCGCTGGCGTGCGGGGCTTCTCGCCCCGCACGCGGTTGAGCAAATAAGCTGAGCGTTCAGGTATTAACCGCGGGCGGTAACTGTTAAGCCTAGAGAACATCTGCCAGCGGTGCGTCCCCGGACAATCAGGACGGAGGCTTGTGTCCCGGACAATCAGGACGGAGGCTT
>DJXA01000257.1:0-3186 GCA_002449555.1 Atopobiaceae bacterium UBA7016
GCTACCCCCAACGTTACGTGTGACAGAAGGGAACCTCCCCAACGTTACGTCTATAATTGGGTGGTTGCACGGCATCGACGTATCTCGGAGGCCTTGATGCACGAGCTCTGGAACCTGAAGACGATTCGCAAGAATGCGTGGGACACTGCGTTTCGCCGTGGATGGCGCGCGTGGCTCTCGCTCGTGACCGTGGGCTTCATCTTCGCCTTCCTGGGAGCGTCCAACGCGTCGCAGATCTCATTCATTGACGCCATCGACCAAGCGCTCGGTACCTCCGACGTGATGCTTCCGCACAACATTGAAATCCTCGATGCCTACGCTGAGAGCATACCTCTCATGAGCAAGCTGACGGCAACCGAGTCGGAGCTGGTCATGGGCTTTGTGGACAGTGCCACCAAGAGCTCCACCTGGGTCATTCGGCTGGCTGCCCTTAACCAACGCTACTTTGCCAACAACCCTGGCGAGGTGCTGGCAAACGTCATCATTGTTGCGGTCATCTCGATTATCCTGCGCTTCTGCGTGCAGAACGTCATGGTGGTGGGCCAGCGCCGCTACATCATGGAGACACGCTTCTCGCGCACCGTGGCCTCGCGGCGCATGCTGGCACCCTTCCATCTTGAGACACTGCCCAACGTTATCTGGGTCATGGTGTGCTTTCACTTCTGGATGCTCCTGTGGAGCCTTACCATTGTGGGCGGCGTCTACAAGAGCTTCCAGTATGCGATGGTTCCCTATCTCGTTGCCGAGAACCCGCGCATTACCTGGCGTGAGGCCCGGCGCATGAGCATGCAGATGACCGACGGCTACAAGCTGAAGATGTTCCAGGCGCAGCTGTCGTACGCCTACATGCTCATCTTGCAGGTGATTCCCGTGATCGGTCTTTTGGTGGCGGTGCCCTTGGAGTCGGAGCTGGGCGCGGAGTTTTACTTCGTGCTGCGTGCCCGCGATGGGCTCGACCGCAGCCTGCTGGTGGAGCCTGCGTTTGACGAGCCGCCTTGCGTCTCGTTCCCGGTTGAAGAGCAGATGCAGTTGGCGCCTTCCTATGTGCTGCAAGACCTCGAGGTCGAGCGTCCCCGGGTGCACCGGGGTCCGCTTCCGTACCCGGTGGTCGACCTCATCTATATGTTCTTCGCCTTCTGCTTCTTGGGATGGGCGTGGGAGGTTGGTCTGCACTTTGTGCAGGAGCACGAGTGGGTCAATCGTGGCACCCTCTATGGCCCCTGGATTCCCATCTACGGCTTTGGTGGTGTGGGAATCGTGGCGCTGCTCGATCGCTTCAAGGAGCATCCCGAGCGCCTGTTTGAGCTGGCGGTGGTGCTCTGTGCCATCCTCGAGTATCTCACGAGCTTCATTCTCGACTTCATGTTCAACGCGTCGTACTGGGACTACACCGACATGCTCTTCAACGTGAATGGGCGCATCTGCCTTGCGGGGCTTCTGGCCTTTGGCATCGGTGGGCTGGTTGGCATCTATATTGCTGCCCCCGCCATCAGTCGCATGGTGGGGAGGATGCCCTGGCGCCGGCGCTATGCGGTTGCGGGTGTGCTTGTTGCGGCGTTTGTGGCCGATCTTGGGTACTGCGTGCTGCACGGCTTCAACTCGGGCGCAGGGGTAGGCGAGGAGCTGTAGGCGCCATGAGACGACGCGCCTCCTCACAGCACTCATTGTAAGCAACGCCCCTGTGTGCGTTGGACGGCATATGCTTTTGCAACGTGGGGCGCATGTCTATCATGGGGTTAATCGTTCCTTGTTTTTGTCATTGGTTTTGGGAGTGCACCATGATCATGCTGATTCTTGCGTATCTGGTAAGTCTTATTCCCATGCTAGCCGTCTTCTTCTACTTCAGAAACGGCGTCCTGCGCTTCAGTCAGACTCTGAACGAGCATCAGAAGTTGTGTGACAAGGCATTTGTCTACGGCTTGCTTTCCACGGTGTTTGTCGTCCTGGTATCCGCAACCTTACATATTGGTGGCAACATCCTCGGCGTCAGGAGCCTTGACCTCGTGCCCCAGGCGATGTACCACACAGTTATCGTGCTCGCATTTGCCGAGGAGCTCATGAAGTTTACGATGTTCCTCCAGCTGATCCGCAAGAATCCCCAGCACCAGTTCACGTGGCTCGAGGTCATCATCTACATGGTGTGTGTTGCCACGGGCTTCGAGCTGCTCGAATCGGTGGTGTACGCCTTCGGTTCGGGAGTGGGCCACATGCTCGTGCGCGGCATAACCGACATGCATGCCGGATTTGGCTTTGTCATGGGCTACTTCTACGGTAAGGCGCGCACCACAGGTAACAAGGCCTACTACGTTCCCGCCTTCCTCATTCCTTGGTTTATGCACGGCCTCTACGACTTTGCGCTGAGCGAGGAAATCAACGCCGTGTTTGATTGGTTTGGCATGATTGCCCTGCTGCTGGCTGTTATCTGTGCCGTGCTGCTGGTGTATATGATTCTGTTTATGCGCAAGGCCAAGAACAAGAAGGTGTATATGACCCCCTTGCCCAAGGCGTAGGCGAGGGTGCCACATACGCTCCCTCCATGGGTATAGTCAACGTGGCGGAGGCGCCTCACGCAAGGCGCCTCCGCCACTCTTTTGCCAACTTGTGAAAACGTACAAGGGCCTCTTAGATTGCCCACCATCGTTTCGGGCGGGCAAACGGTGCAGCGCTCTTCTCTCGTTCATACGATTAAACCAATAATATCCGCGCCATTGCAGGCGTGGCATACGGAGAGGAGTTACGCATGAAGGTTATGGCAATCTGCGCAGGACGCAAGAATGGCAACGGCGAGATTCTCGCCAAGGAGGCGCTGAGTGCTGCCCAGGCCATGGGCGCCGAGGTTGAGATGATCAACCTGTTTGACTACAACATCCTTCCCTGCACCGGCTGCGAGGGCTGCACCATGCAGATGGGCGAGGTCGCCATGGACCCCACCAAGAAGTATCACGGCTGCGTCCTCAAGAACAAGGACGACGTGGACGCCCTGGTCGCCGAGCTGCACACCTGCAACGGCATCATCTTCTCCGTGCCTACCTATGACCTGACCCCCAGCTCGATGTACACCCGCTTCGCCCAGCGCTTCCTGGCCTACGAGCTCTCCTTCCTGCTGGAGATCGGCGTCGTCAAGGAGAACCCCAACACCGTCGCCGGCCTCATCGCCGTGGGTGGCTCCATGCACGACTGGCAGTC
>DJXA01000257.1:3283-5725 GCA_002449555.1 Atopobiaceae bacterium UBA7016
GCTCTCGAGAGCCTGCAGGCCACCATGTTCACCATGTCCCTCACCGTCGTTGACCGCTTCATGAGCCAGCGCGTCGGCCGTCCGGGCAACGTCCTGCTGCACCAGGACCAGCTCGACCGCGCTCACCAGATGGGCGTCAACATCTGCAAGGCCATCCAGACCCCCGTCGAGGAGCGCACCTGGATGGGCGACCCCAACGACGGCGTCTGCCCCAACTGCCACTCCAGCCTCGTGTACCCCGGCGATCCCCACTGGGACGGCATCGAGTTCCCGTATGAGTGCGCCGTGTGCGGCTGCGGCGGCGACCTGGGCACCAACCCCGAGACCGGCAAGCCGATGCTCATCATCGACCCCGAGAACGGCCACGTGCGCGACCGCTGCATCGACAAGTCCCGCGCCGAGCACCTCAACGAGATCATCCAGACGCGCATCGACTTCTTCCAGCGTCAGGGCGAGGTCAAGCCGCTCCAGGCCAAGTATCGCGACATCAAGTTCCCGACCTTCACCATCGAGCGCTAAGCTCGCTTCAATCGGTACGGAAAGGGGGTAGCCTCCGGGACGCGCTGTGGTGCGCCCCGGAGGCTACCCCCTTTTCCGTGCTTTCTCAGCCGCGGAGTTGTTCGCGGGTCACCTTCAGGCGCGGGCGGAAGAGACCGAGCGTGATCAGCACGCGGTAGCTGACCTGCAGCTCGAAGAGTTCCTCGCCGCTCGTCAGGTCCATACCCAAAAGCTCGCGAATGCGGCCCAACCGGTAGAGCATCGTGTTCTTGTGCAGCGTCAGCAGCGTGGCGGCGCGCGCCGTCGACCCCGCCAGCTGCAGGTACCAGTAGAGCGTCTCCATCAGCTCGCCGCCGTGCGCGTCGTCGTACTCCATCAGGGCGAGCAGCGCGGGGTGACAAAGCGACAGCATGTTCATGCGCCGCCCGGACACCTCCATCATGTGCAGGCAGGCGTAGTCGCAGAAGTGATACAGGCGCCGGTCGTCGATACTCGCGGCCTGGCTGCCCAGACGGATGGCCGCGCGAGCCTGGTCGTAGGCGGCACGCGTGTCCGTGACCGCCGAAAACGCGTTGGACACGCCCACGTCGAGGTCGTTCAGCGCAGCAACCTCGCGCAGCTTCTCCTCAGTCTGCCCAGTCAGCCCCTCGTCAACGTCGCGCGAGATGAGCGCCACGAGGTTCTGGTGGAAACGCGTGTACAGCGAGTGGTGCAGCACGGGCTTGAGCTGCGCCGCAAGGTGCTCGCACTGCATCTGCGAAAGCCCTTCGCCGGCCGCGTGCAGGCACACCACATACAGCACCGGCTTGGGGTGGAAGTTCAGCACCTTCATGCGCCGCCTGGTCACGGCCACGCTCGCCGAGCGGTCGTTCAGCAGGTTCTCCAGGAAGTACGACCCCAGCTCGCCGTTGGTGGGGCCCCACACCTCGGACTTCTGAATCTCCTGCCCCACAAACAGCGCCAGCCGCGCGAACACCTCGCGGTCCAGGTCGGTAAAGGCGTGCGTACGCTCCATCATCATCACGTGCGCCAGGCACACGCCGCGGACCATGACCGCGCTCGTCATGGTCCGACAGTTGAGGATCTTGTTGTGCTCCTCGTACGGCCCCTTCGAGCGCGCGATCTGCGAGTCAATCTTGCTGTCGCGAATGTAGGAGATGGCGTCCTCAAGCACGATCTCGTTGGCGATCTCCTCAGACATGACGCGCGCCAGCTGCGTGTCGTCCTCGTGCAGGTTGCCCAGGTGGAAGGCCGTGTAGCGATACGTCGTGTCAACCACCACGATGGGGCTGCCCAACGCGTTGGCCGCCTCCTCGATGAGAAACTGCAGCCCGCGGTTGGAGAAGTGCGCCGCCAGCAGCCGCTGCACGATGGCGATGAGCTCTTGGTTCTCCAAGAACGCGCCCTGGATGGCGTTGTAGCAGCTGAACAGGTCCACGCCAGGCGCAAGCCACACCAGGTTGACGTTTGGGCATTCGGACAGGCCCTCGGGCGCCACGCCGCCGTCCACCACCACGCAGTTGAAGTGCCGATCGTCGGCAACGGACGCCGGCAGGATCTCGCTATCCGTGAAGTACAGCACGTCGCCGCGCGGATGCTCCATGGCCTCGGGCGTCATGAACGAAACGTTATAGACGTCGCAGTGCGGGTCTGATAGGGATGTGCGCTGCACCGCATCCTCCGGCAGACGGTCAAGCAGGTCTGCAAGCCTCATCGGTAACTCCAATCCTCCAAGGCAACCAACATATGTGCAAACACACAAGAGAATACGACAACCCTCTCAGAAACGTTAGGTACGCAAACGTCGTTTCCACAAACGGAAGTCGCGAAGATGAGACCATCGCACGTTCTATCCCAAATCGGAGGGAGCAAGCACATGAAGGTAGGCAAGTACGCACGCAGCGTGTCCATCGTGGGCGTCGGCTGCACCCCGTTCACCAACTT
>DJXA01000257.1:5820-9580 GCA_002449555.1 Atopobiaceae bacterium UBA7016
CCGAGACCAAGGGCATGTCCGAGGGCGAGGCCTTCGGCTACGCCGCCCTCGAGGCCATCGCGGATGCCGGCCTCGAGCCCCGCGACATCCAGTATTTCTACCATGGCGCGGCCAACCCGTTCATGATCGGCGACTCGCTGACCCCCAACATGCAGGTCGCTGACTGGTTCGGCGTTCGCGGCATCGGCTCGGTGCACCACTCCGAGGCCTGCTGCACGGGCTACGTCGCCATGCAGGAGGCCGCCATGGCCATCGCCTCTGGCGAGTTCGACATCGTGCTCTCCGGTGCCGTCGACCTGGCTGCCAGCCTTCCCGTGGTGGGCGCTCCCGGCCACATGCGCCGCGACTTCCCGCTCGAGGAGATGCTGCCCTCCATCCCGATGGTGTATGACCGCGCCTACGGCCGTCCCCTTGACTCCGCCTTCGGCATCTCGTTCGACAACTGGATCAACGAGTACCGCTGGACCTACGGCCTGTCCGACACCGACATCGACAACGCCCTGAACGGCGTGGCCAAGAGCCTGCGCCGCGCCTCCGTGCTGAACCCGCTCGGCTTCTATGACGTGGACTTCGACCAGGTCGCCAAGGCTCAGGGCCTCGAGGGCGCCGACGCCTTCCTGACCTCCATGTTCAACCCCAAGGTCACCCAGTACCTGCGCGTCACTGGCTTCGAGACCAAGTGCGACGGCGCTGCCGCCATCGTGCTCATGCCCACCGAGATGGCCGTGGCCCGTGGCCTCGACCACAAGGTCATCGACATCCTCGGCACCGGCTCCGCCGCCTACGAAGGCGCCACGCTGGCCAACGAGAAGACCGGCACCATCCGCGGCACCAAGCAGGCCTACGAGCTCACCGGCGTCTCTCCTG
This sequence comes from Atopobiaceae bacterium UBA7016, assembly GCA_002449555.1. Taxonomy (GTDB): domain Bacteria; phylum Actinomycetota; class Coriobacteriia; order Coriobacteriales; family Atopobiaceae; genus UBA1367. The sequence goes on from DJXA01000257.1 coordinate 6,688, forward strand.
ACGAGATCGACCTGCTCTTCATCAACGACTTCTTCATGGCCGGCGACATCGTCGTGCCCGAGGAGGTCGGCTACGTCCCGCGCGGCGAGGCCTGGCAGTACGCCATCGACGGCCGCTTCGCCTTTGACGGCGACAAGCCCATCAACACCCACGGTGGCCGCTGCAACTTTGGTCACGCCCACGGCGCCTCCGGCATCGCCGACATCGTCGAGGCCGTCAAGCAGATGCGCGGCGAGGCTGGCGCCACGCAGATGAAGAAGCTCCCGCAGACCACGCTCTTCCGCGGCTTCGGCGGCGGCCAGAACATCCGCGTCCAGATCATCCGCACCCACGAGTAGCGCCAACGGCAGAACAGGAGATTACCATGCCTCTTCTCAAGGATATGGAGCCCATCGTCAAGAAGTTCTACGACGGCGTGGCTGAGGGCAAGTACTACGGCCGCAAGTGCAAGGAGTGCGGCGCCATCGAGTTCCCGCCGCACCTGGGCTGCAACACCTGCGGCTATCACGAGACCGAGTGGGTCGAGCTCTCCGGCCACGGCACGCTGAAGAGCTTCGTCGTCCCGGGCATCCAGAACGACAAGCCCTACCTCAAGGCCATCGGCGCCTACGGCTATGGCGCCGTCCAGCTCGACGAGGGCCCCATCTACACCTTCGTCGTCTTCGGCGGCAAGAAGAAGGTCGTCAAGGGCCTGCAGCAGCGCCTGGCCGACGGCGAGGTCATCGGCGTCCACGCCAAGCCCATCGACCGTGAGGTGCCCCTCAAGCCCGGCTCGGACGAGATGGTTCCCTGGAGCCAGCTCTGCTTCGAGCTCGACGAGGTCACCGCGTAAGTCCTGACACCAGCGGTGCGGTTTGGGGGTAGCCCCCAAACCGCACGGATCTAGAGAGATTAACCAAGAGAAAGGAACACCACCATGAACCAGGAGCTTCTCGAGCAGCTTGCCGGCTTCGCCAAGGTCGCCTACCAGTACGACGGCGAGATCACCGCTGACACCACCTTCGACGAGCTCGGCAAGGGCTCCATGAAGATGATCGCCCTCACCTCCACCATCGAGAACGAGCTCGACGCCGAGGTCACCATCCACGAGGTCATGAAGATGAAGACCTTCGGTGAGCTCGTCGACCGCGTCGCCGAGGAGATCGAGGAGTAACGTCTCCCACGTCACCAGATGAGTCCCCTCACGCGCGCGTGAGGGGACTCATTTTGTTTCAAGCATTGATATTGTGCAAAGACACGACAGGAAGAGCTATTTGCCCTGCTTCGCAACCCAGCGACGGTGGGAGATGTCGCGCGTCGCCGTCATCGAGCGCGGCTCGTCGGGGAACGTGATGATGTGGTTGGAGGGGTTCTCCTTGTACAGCGCCAGCACGTCCTCGGCTTCCTCGATGGCATTCTCGATGTCGATGCGGCCATACATGCGCATGGGCAGGATGAACACCGGGATGCGCAGGTGCCCCTCGCGCTCGGCGGTCTTCGCGGGAAACTCAAGGTGCGGGCAGCACAGCGCCACGTCCACTTCGTCCTGGCGCTCGGTAAGGTTGCCCGACTGGAACGCCGCCGACTGACCCCACAACGACGAGAAGGGGATGAAGTTCAGCGTGACGTCGTCTTTGTAGGGGCTCTCCTCAAGCTGTCGGTTGAGGTGCGCCGCCATCGTGCTGGACGAGAAGCCACCGCCACAGCAAATAGCAATTCTCAGCATACGTGTCTCCTTAGGAAGAAACGGTTAGAACGCGCCCGTCCGGCTCGTCTATCCCTGGACCTCGTCAAGTTCCTGCTCCATGATGACGCCCTTGCGCGCCGCGCGCACCTGCATGAGGCCTGCGTCGTACTCCTCCTCGGAGAAGTCGTACCCGAGGTCCTGTGCGAAACGGGCATAATACGCTCCGGCGGCCTCGTCCGGCAGGGCGGGCCCCAGCTCGCCAAGGCGCGCAATAAGATCGATGTTGGTCTCGATATCGTTTATGAACCTTCGCGCTTCCCTTGTGGACATGTCAGCTCCTCTCATCTGGCCCTCCGTGAGCAACACATATACCGCAGGCACCTGCAGACAGGCTGAAGAAAGCCACGCTAATAGACGAAGGGCGGCTATTTCCCGATGGAAAGAGCCGCCCTTCGCTGCGGGGCCCGACGTGCGGCCCCGTTCACTTCCGCGATCTGACTTGGCAGAGACCTACTGCTGAATCCACTCCAGCGTCTCATCAGAAAGCACGCGCGCGTCGTTCGCGGCTTTGGGGTTCAGTTCTTGGGACATGTCCCCTCAATGCGTGGGTACTAGACAGGCGTCTTCTTAGAAGTAGCTTACCCTGATATGCTTGCCCATCTTGGTCAGGCACTCGGCCAGCTCCTTCACGATGTTCATCTTGATGTTGAAGTTGATGGGAAGGTCCGGGTTCTGGTGGGCGGGGTTCATCGCGCGACCCACAAAGAAGTTGATGTCGGTGGCCTCCTCAAACAGCAGTTGGCAGATGCGCGAGGCTCCGTCGTGGCCGTAGTTCCACTCCTCGTAACTCTCGTTGTCCTGCAGGTAGTTCTGCGCGTACTCCAGCACCTTGCTCATCGTGATGACGCCCTCGGTCACCAGGTCGGCGCCCTCAAGCTCTGAGATTGGAGGAACGCCTGCCGGCAGTCCCTGATTGGTCTTGGTGTTGAGCGGCTTGCGCAGGTACTTGGCCGCCACGGTGGCCGTGGTGCCGCCGCAGATGATGTGCTTGCCCTCCTTTGAGAAGAAGAGGCTCATCATCTTGTCGTTGTCGTCGCGGTCGGCCGGCGGGCCAAACAGGATGTTCATGGGCACGCGCTGGCGCACCTTGACCACGCACGCCGTGGCGTCGTCCAGCGGGCTGTAGCCGTACAGCTTGTCGCACTCGTCCACCAGCATGGTGCAAAG
>DJXA01000257.1:9741-10078 GCA_002449555.1 Atopobiaceae bacterium UBA7016
TGTCGGCGCTGGCGTGCGGGCAGCCGTCGCTCATGGCCACAAACAGGTCGCCCTCCTGCAGGCGAATGGACGAGCGGTAGATGGTCTTGCCCTCAAGGTGCAGCTCGGTCATGGGGTAGTCCGTGACGTCGCCGTCGCGGATGAAGATGACCTCGGGGTTGTCGTACTGGATGATCTCGGCCGTGTGGTTGCGCACCAGCTTGATGATGGTGAAGGTGGAGTACGCCACGCCGTGACGGTCGTGCACGGGAAGCGTGGCCGCGATGGTGGAGACGCACTCCTCGATGGGCAGGCCCTCCGCCATCATCGTCGAGATGATCTTGGAGGTGAGCGTTGA
>DJXA01000257.1:10242-11248 GCA_002449555.1 Atopobiaceae bacterium UBA7016
TCCTCGGTGTTCACCACGTCAACGTGGTCGCCGCACAGCACCTCGCCCGCGTGGTTGATGCTCTTGTAGCCGATGTCTACGCTCAGATCATTCATCGACAATCGACTCCTTCAGCTTGGTCAGCGCGATCTTGGTCTCGGCCGTGGTCTCGCCCAGAAGCGACGCAATCTCCTGCACGATGCGCATCTGCTTCTCCACCACCTTGTCGGCGACCTCCACCGTCTTGGCGTTAAGCTCCTCGCGGCGCTGGTGTTGCTCCTCTTCCTCGGTTATGTCATGCATGATGCAGATGATCATGCGACCGTCCTCGGCCGGCACGATGGTCTCCTCAACGTAGCGCTGGTACTCGGCCAAGAAGGTACGCTGGTTGTAGATACCGCGCCTCGTGCGCTTCACGTCCATGAATCCGCGCGGGTCGAGGATGCGTACCACCTGGTCGCCCAGGACGTCGGAGGCAAAGCGGATGTTGAGCAGCTTGAGCGCCGCGTCGTTCAGCTGCTGCACCTCCAGCGCGTCGTTTACCACGACGAGCGCGTTGGGGCTGTTCTTGACGATGGCGTCAGAGAAGCTCTCGGCCTTCTCCTTCAAAAACGGCAGGCACATGGAGATGTCGGCCTTGCCCTGGTAGATGGCCACGGCCTTCTCGCGGCAGGTGTTATAGCCGCACGAACCGCAGTTCAGCTCGTCGCTCGGCTTGAACTTGCCCATCTTGCGCAGGATCTCGATAACGTCGTACTCGGACGGGACCTTGGCCTGATGGTCGATGGGGGTGAAGAGGTGCTTGATCTGGGTGATTTCAGGCTGCTCGACGGGGAAGTCCTTCTGGCCAGCGTAGGTGGCCACGGCCAGGTAGTCCTTCACCGGGCTGCGGCGGTGCTTCTCCATGACCGGACCCGCCACGCAGCTGCCCGCACAGGCGCTCATCTCGAGGAAGCAACGGTGCATCTTGCCCTGGGCAATCTCCTCAAGCGCGGCGATGCAGTTCTCCACGCCATCAAGCGCCATG
>DJXA01000031.1 GCA_002449555.1 Atopobiaceae bacterium UBA7016
CCCGCTAGTTACGGTTAGCCTGTCGGTGTCCCACTCTTGATGCATGCCTGATAGACGATGGCTCGCAAACTCGCGATACTGGAGGCAGCTGTCCCAACATGTAGTTGAGGGTGGTGTACCTGTGGGCTTCGTTGGTCTTCCCGTTTCGCTTTTCCTCTAACGACCTCATGAACGCTATCCTGCGCTCCCTTGCGCCTGCCCACTTCCAGTTTGGCATCATCATGGGCTACTTCTTTGGCAAGCACCTCGTTACGGGAAACAAGAAGTACCGCACGCTCAGCCTGTGGGTGCCGGTGCTCATCCACACCTGCTGCAACACGCTCGTGCAGGTTCCGTACGTAAGGTGCGTCTAGGGGGTAGCCCCCTGGACGCACCACTTTTCACAGCTGGAGCCGTGACGCTCTAGCGCAAGCAAAGCGGCAACAAGCCCTTTTTTTCGGTTACGCCTCCGGTGCGTCGGGGACGAGGATCGTGACGGTGGTGCCCTCCCCTGGCGTGCTTTCCACCGTCAAGGAGCCGCCGCATTGCCGCTCGATGCGCTCGCGCACATTCCGAATGCCCCTGTGCATCCCCCGCTCGTCAACCAGTACGGCGGGGTCAAAGCCCACTCCATTGTCGGAGACGACCACCGCGTGACCGCCCGATACCTGCCTTGACTGAACCAGAATCCAGCCGTCCTCCTTGGCGAGAACCCCATGTTGGATGGCATTCTCCACTAAAAGCTGCACGGTAAGCGGAGGCAGCATGAAGTTGTCGTCCTCGATCTCGTACCCCACGTGGATGTGAGGGAACATCTGCGTCTCTATCTCGGCGTAGACGCGGACGTGCTCGAGCTCCTTGGAAAACGGAATCAGGTCGGGCTGGTCGAGCGTGGCAAGGTTCTGGCGCAGGTACGTCCCAAACTGCTCGATGACATCAGCTGCGGTCTCTGGCGACGTCAGGCAGAGGTTTCGGATGGTGGCCAGTGTGTTGTACAGGAAGTGCGGCTGTATCTGCGCCATCATGATCTGGACGCGCTGCTCAGCGGCAAGGGCGCGCTCGTACTCGCGCACAAACTGCAGGTGCAGCCAGAAGTAGTAGAGCGCGCTGCCAATCACCATGGCGATGGTCAGGAAGCTCTGGGGTTGCGGCACGGCGCCAATATGGCCATCGGCCAGTAGCGCCAGCAGGATCATGACCGTCACGAAAAACGGGGTCAGGGTCTCCATGCGTGCGGAGAGGCGGTATTCACGAACCGTCAGGAAGACGAGCTCGGCCAGCAGGATCAGGCTCGTGATCAGGCAGCTGGAGCTGAGGATGGGAAGGCCGCTTCGGTAGTGGTTGGCGGCGTCGATGGTGAAGCACACGTCGGAGAAGAACGCCGTCAGGTGTATCGCGGCATTGACGCCCACCAGGCACCATTCCGCGGTGTAGCGCCGCGCAGGGCGCACGACGTGCAGGAACAGCAGCAGGACGATGGGGCGTATGCAGTAGCCAAGGATAGAGTCCGCGATACGGAGGCCGATGGCAGGGGTTCCTGTCGCCAGCACGTAATCTAGGTAGTTCTGCCCCATCAGCACAAAGACGAGCACACAGATGCCCAGCATGGTGCGCTTCTGTTGCTTGCGCAGGTACGGGTCGATGGCCACCGCGGCCGTCAGGCCAAACAGCAGCAGCGCGCTGGGCGCAACGCAGAGCAGCTCCACGTAGTAGGTCTGGACGAATGTGTCGATTGCCTCGTTGATGGGTGGCCTCCGATCGCGTCTTCGTGGCTCCCCTCGATAATACTATTCCCCGCTGCAGCTTGTTTCTGCCCCACTTGTTCGGGCCGGAGCTAGGCCGTCTTTACGTCAAGGCGAGCGAGAACGAGGGTAGCTGCAGCGAGGGCGACTGCGGTGAACAGGGCGGTGGAGACAAGAAACGGAACAATCTGCGCTGCGTCCAGCGCGCCGTTTCCGTTGCTGTTGAGCGCCACGACCACCAACCCGTACGGCCAGGCCAGGGCTTTGTCGTACGCATGGGCGAAGAACCCGATCAGACCGCCGATGACCGCCACGCCCACCGGCGCGGCAAAGTTGCGGACGAGAAGCGAGACCAAGAGCTGACACGCGATCGGCGCGAGGCCTCCCACCCATGCCATCACGAGCCAGAGCGCAAACTCAGGCCCAGGCAGGCCGGGAAGGCCCACGAGCTTGCCGCAGCCTACGAAGAGTGCGCCCGTTGCGACGAGTGCCACGGCCAGCATAAGCCAGGCGACGAAAAGCTTTGCCATCAAGATGCTCACCATTCCAACAGGCGAGGTCATGAGCAGATTCCAATTGGTACCGCGATGCTCAAGCCGCATAAGCCACGAGCATGAAGCGCCGATGAGCGCATGGAGAAAGAACATGCCTGCAAAGAGCGTGTGCTGGGTCCAGAGGTCAAACCACCCAAGCTTGAGGATGGCCAGGTTGCTCACGTAGTTGAAGGTGCCGATGGCAGCCGCCACTACTGGCAGTGCCACGAAGGCGATCCAGATGGGCGCGCGACGCAGCTTGATGAGCTCCGCGCGCAGGGTTGAAGCGAGCATGCTAAATCTCCTTTCGCGAGAATGCGGCGCACGTCAAGGCACATGCCGCGAACAAGAGCGAGACTGCCAGCACATAGTCGAAAAGCGGCAACGGCGCCTCGGAGAACACGGCCGCACCGGCTCCCGCGCCCCAGTCAACGCGCATCGTCGTGAGCAGGGTGAAGTAGCCGCTGGGAATGAGGCGTTGCAGCGCGGTAGGCAGGAAGCTTGAGAAGAGGCCCGCCAGTGAAAGCGTCAAGCCGCACGCGATGGCTACGAACTGGTTTTCCCACGTGATGGCGATGGCTCCGACGATTGACACCATGCAGAAGCTCGACACAAGCTGCGAGAGGGCAAGCGATACCCACGAGCCCTGGGCGGGCAGGTCAGAGAACTGCCACATGCGACCGATGACTGCAATGCCCGCAAGCTCCAGGGCAACCGCGAAGGCCATGACGAGCATCACACACACGAGCTTGGCTGCAAGCAGGCCCTCCGTTCGCTGCAGGCAGAGCAGCTGCTTCCACGCGTTGGCCTCGTGGTCAACGTCTGCCACGCGCGACGCCACCACCGACGCAAGGAGCGACAGGAAGACCGAATTCATGATGGGCGCAGCGAAGAACAGAGAGTGCCAGCCCCTCGGACTTGCCATGCCCTCCCCGTGCGCATCTACGTAGAGCCACGCGAGCACGGCCGCAACCAGGGCGAACGCCATAAGCGGCACCCGCTTGCGCCGCAGCTTTGCAAACTCAAGCACCAGGTTTCTCATAGTGACGCCTCCGATCCCGTCAGCGCAAGGAAGATGCCCTCGAGGCCTTCGTTGCGCTCCTCAAGACGCACAATGCCGATGCCCTCGCGCGCGAGGCTGAGCGTCATCCGCGCCACGGGCTCGTCATCAACGGCGGGGACGCGCACCCATCCGTCCGTGCCGCAGGAGGCGTTCAGCAGCCGAGCTGCGCGCTCGTTGTCCGTGGTACGCAGCTCAAGCCATCGGCGCGCCCTCGCATGAAGCTCGCCCAGAGGTCCCTGCCACACCATGCGCCCGTGGCTGATGATGCCCACGTGGTCGCTCATCTGGTCAATCTCGGACAGCAGGTGGCTTGACACCAGCACGGTACAGCCACGCTCGGCGGGAAGGCGGCGTATCAGCTCCCTGATCTCCTGGATGCCCGCGGGGTCCAGGCCGTTCGTTGGCTCGTCAAGAAGCAGCAGCTCAGGATTGCCCATAAGCGCCGCCGCCAACCCAAGGCGCTGCCGCATGCCCAGGCTGAACGCACCCACGGGCTTGCTGCCGGTGTGGTCGAGGCGCACGGTGGCCAGCGCTTCGCCAATGCTTCGCTTGGGCAAGCCACGCAAGCTGCGCACCACCTCAAGGTTCTCACGCGCGGTGAGGTGCGGGTAGCAGCTGGGACTCTCAATAAGCGACCCCACACGAGCGTTGACCTGCACACGGTTGCGAGGCGTCACGCTCATTCCCAGGACCGACGCCGAGCCCGCGCTCGCGCGCACGAGTCCCAGCAGCATCTTCATCGTGGTGGTCTTGCCCGCGCCATTTGGCCCCAGAAAGCCGTACACCGCTCCGCGCGGCACGGCAAGGTCAAGCGCGTCCACCACCTTGGTACCGCTGTAGGCCTTGGTCAGCCCACTCGTCTGGATGCTCAACTCCATGTGATCTCCCTTCTCGAGGTGCTTCGCATGCCATGATGGGCACCCAAGCTTGCGCGGACCTACCGCCAACCTTTCGTTAGCCTTACGTTTTCACTGCGGCGTTGCGCGCGGCCGGACGCGGGGGCGATACTGGTGCCGAAGGAGGATGCGATGAGAGACATTCACGAGGCGCGCATCTTGGCGGTAGAGGACGACCCGACGCTGCGCGAGGTGGTGTGCGAGCTTATCGAACGCGAGGGATTCCGCGAGGTACGCGGCGCCGGAACCGTTGCCGATGCCTTGACAACCTTCTCTACTTGGCGCCCTGACCTGCTGCTTATTGACATCATGCTTCCCGATGGCAACGGCTTCGACTTGCTGCGATCAATCCGGCAGACCAGTCAGGTGCCGGCCATCATCCTCTCGGCGCGCGACGAGGACGAGGCGCGCCTGCGGGGCCTGGGCCTTGGCGCCGACGACTACGTGACCAAGCCGTTTTTGCCGCGTGAACTGCTGCTGCGTATATCTGCCGTGCTGCGGCGCACCTACGGCGCCGGCGATTCACCGAGGCTGCTGCGACTTGGACGAACGACCGTGGACATGGGCTCGGGTGAGGTGTCCAAGGCTTCCGGCGCGCGAGAGACGCTCACCTCGAAGGAGTACGCCATTCTCGAGCGCCTGGCGCGGAGCCGTGGGCTCATCGTCACCACCGACGACCTCGCCCGCGCCGCCTGGGGAGACGACTACGGTTACGGCAACGCGCTTATGGTGCACGTACGACGCCTGCGCGAGAAGGTTGAGGACGACCCTTCGCGTCCGCAGTGGATTCTCACCACGCGCGGGTTAGGCTATCGCCTTGCAAAGGAGGAAGGATGAGACAGCCCGCCTTTGCGAAGACGCGCGAGGCGGTGCGCGTCCTTGGTTTTGCGGCGGCTTTTGCACTTGCCGCGCTTCTCGTAAGCGCGCTGGTCATGGGCGTGTTTGTGGGAGTCCTTGGCTTCCCGGACGGCGACAAAGGTCCCGCGTGGCCCGGCGTCGAGGAACTGTCTCAGGGCCTCACCCGCGAAGATGGCACATACCGTCTGGACGATTATGCAACTGATGCGCTCAAGCGAACGGGCAGGTGGGCAATGCTCATCGGTGCGGGAGGCGACGTCGTTTGGAGCGAATCGCTTCCTGCGGACGTGCCCGCCCACTACGAGATGGCTGACGTGGCCTCGTTCACCAGGTGGTACCTCAACGACTATCCGGTCTCTACCTGGGTGCGCGACGACGGCATCCTCGTGGTGGGCGCTCCCAAGGGCTCGGCCTGGAAGTACACCTACACTACCAGCGAAAACTCCGTACTTCTGTCGCTCGGACTGATGCTTGCGCTGTTGGTTTCCAACATGATTGTGGCGATTATGGTTGCCCGTGCGTATGCGCGCAGGTCGTGGGCGGAGCGCGACCACGCTCGGCGCGAGTGGATTGCGGCGGTAAGCCACGACGTGCGGACGCCGCTCGCCGTGGCACTCGCCGATGCCGACACGCTCGCACGAGACGAGGTGCTTGGGACCGAGCAACGTATGCGGGCGGGGCGTGTGGAGAGCAAGGTGTCTGAGGTGGCATCGCTGGTGGCGGACCTCAACGTGGCCAATCAGCTGAGCTATGCCATGGAGCCTGTTGACGCGACGGCCGTTGTGCTTGCGCCAATCGTTCGCTCTGTTGCTGTGGAAGCCTTGAATGATGACGTGGACGGAAACCACCCCATTGAGGTTGACATCGCCGAGGATGCCGAAGACTGCCGGGTGCGGGGCGATGCCGCGCTGCTCAGACGCATGCTGGTGAATCTGGTGGGCAACAGCGTTCGGCACAATCCACAGGGATGCACGGTGAGAATTACGCTTTCGACGCTGCCTCATCGCTTCTTGCGAAGGGACCGGTGCTCTCTTGTGGTGGAGGATAACGGCAAGGGACTCTCTGCCGACATGCTTGAGAGCTTGCGTCGCGCGCCGTCCGGCGACCTGCCGGAGCACGGTCTTGGCCTGGTGATTGTTCGCCGCATCGCCCTAGCCTGTGGCGGCACGGCGAGCTTCACAGATGCAGCCGGCGGCGGCACCCGCTGCGAACTCACCTTCCCCCTCGCCTAGCGCCGACCCGAACGGGTGCCTGTCCCACCTGTTCGGGTCAGTACTCGGTCTCAAGCACGTCGAGGTGGTAGGCCTCTTTGAATTGGCGCTCGTCAGCCTCGGTGCGAAGCAGCATGACCTCAGTGAAATGGCCTGTAGTCTTGTCCTTGAAGCCGGCCACGCGCTCCCCGGTGCAGATGGAGGCGCGGATGATGGGGCGCTGCGTCTGAGGATCGTACGGTACGAGGTCAGAAAGCGCCTGCTTGCGGTGCCTGAAACCCAGCTTCTCCAGTATCGAGCCCATGTTTCACCGTCCCAGACATTCGTGTGCCAATACTCGCCATTCTCGCACACGACGGGATGTGCGAGAATGGCAATGCAAGGCTTTCAATCGCAAAGGAGTTATCAATGGACAAGGAACTGTTTGACTACACCGCCGCCAAGGTTGAGGAGCTGCTCGCCGCTGGCTCAAGCTCCGCTACCACCCGCGAGGCCGCTCAGGGTTGGAAGGACGCCATCGCGGCGGGCAAGGACGCCGACGAAGCCACCAAGGCCCTGCTCGACGCCATCGACCAGCACCACACCACCATCGACGAGCTCATCGCCTTTGCCTCTGGCGCCGCCAAGGACATCATGGGCGAGGAGGTTGCTGCTGGCATGCTCGCCCACGCTCAGGAGATCAAGGCCCAGGGCGCCAAGTACTGCGACTGCGCCGCCTGCACCGCCACGCACGAACTGCTCGCCAAGCACGGCCGTCCGGTGCTATAAGCACTCTCGCTGCGCAATAAACTGCAGGTACGCGGGGGGAGGTCCAGCGCTTTGGGCCCCCCGCTTTCTGTGACGCACATATGCCACCTACGCCACCTGATGCAGCTTGAACGCACGTACCGCGAGCGGCGTGGACACCACGAGCAACACGGCGTACAGAGCGGCCAGCACCGTGGGCAGGTCGGCCACAAGCGGCCCCACCGCATACGACGCCATGTAGATGTACTCGTAGCTTAAGCCGCTGAACGGCGTAAGCAGGGCAATCTTGGCGAGCGGCGTCGCAAACAGCATGATGATTCCCAAAAACACGACCGCCATCGGAATGACGGCCGCGGGCATAGTTGAGCGGAACACCGAGGACAGCAGCAGCGTGACGGCCACCATGCCAAGCATCACCACGTACCCGACCGCGTATGACACCATTACGGTCTGGCCAATCGTCAGCGGATACGGATTGTCAAAGCCGGCCGAGACCTGAAGCGGCAGGCTCCACCCTTCCGCTCCATAGATACCAACGTGCAGGCCAACGAC
>DJXA01000245.1 GCA_002449555.1 Atopobiaceae bacterium UBA7016
ACCTCATCAAGCGCTACGACCCGGCTGGCGTCCTCGGCTTCCCGGCCAACCGCGACCTGGTGGCGGCCACGCTTGAGCACGTCATCGCACAGGGCAAGGGCGTCGAGCTCAACACGTCGAGCGTGCGCTACGGCCTCAGGGACTCGCAGCCGGCGGAGGAGATCCTGCGCCTGTACCGCGACCTGGGCGGCACCGTCATCACGCTGGGCTCCGACAGCCACAAGCCCGAGCACCTGGGCGCCTACCTGCGGCACTTCCAGCGCTACCTGGCCAGCCTGGGCTTCGAGGGCTTCTATACCTACGACAGGATGGAGCCCACGTTCCACCGCTGGGACTTCGCGTAAGGGGACGTGGCGTCAGGCGGCGCTTTCCGCGTGGCAGCGTGCGAAAGTGCGCGACCTCTCGCGCGGCATGGGCATGAAGCTGCAGCTCGCTTGCGTGCTCGCCACCTGCGACGAGAGCGCCGTGGCCGAGGTCATCGAGCGCTTCGCGCTGGCGTAGGGCAGGCTCTCGGCCCAAGGGCGCAGCGTGCCGTAACGGCGGCCACTCGCCGAGCGGCGGGCATCCGGACAGCTCCGTGCCCCACCGGCGTAATGCGGCACGACACATCTGCCCATCTAGAATCGTCCTATGTGTACAAGCAAGCGTTTGAGAGAGGAACGAAATGGCATTTCCCAAGACATTCCTGTGGGGCGGCGCGACGGCGGCCAACCAGTACGAGGGTGGCTGGAACGAGGGCGGCAAGGGCGCGAGCGTGCCCGACCACATGCGCGGCGGCGACGTGAACACCCCGCGCCAGATTGACGCCGACTTCGTGCCCGGCGCACTCTATCCAAGTTGGGTCGCGTCTGACTTCTACCACCACGTGGACGAGGACATTGCGCTCTTTGCCGAGATGGGCTGGAACGTCTTCCGCATGTCCATTAACTGGAGCCGCCTCTTTCCCACCGGCATGGAGGACAAGCCACTCGAGGCGGGCGTGGCGTTCTATGACCACGTCTTTGACTGCTGCATCGCGCATGGCATCGAGCCGCTGGTCACGCTCAGCCACTACGAACTGCCCTACGCGCTGGTAGAGAAGTACAACGCGTGGGAGAGCCGCGCCCTTATCGATCACTTCTTCACCTACGCCAAGTTCTGCCTCGACCGTTGGCACGACAAGGTCAAGTACTGGCTCACCTTTAACGAGAACAACAGCGGCGTGCTCGAGATGGGTGCCGCCCTGAGCCTCTCGCTCATCAAGGACTACTCGGGAACCGTGTTCGAGATTCCGACGACCGCCCAGCAGCGCTTCAACGCCCTGCACTACCAGTTCCTTGCCTCGGCCAGGATCGTCAGTTACGCGCACGAGAACTACCCTGGCGTCATGATGGGCAACATGGACGGCTTCATGGCATCGTATGCGAACACCTGTGACCCCGCTGACGTGCTGCTCAACCAGGAGAGAATGCGCGAGAACAATTGGTATTCGTCCGACGTGTACGTGCGCGGCCACTATCCGCAGTTTGCGAAGCGCCTCTGGAAGGAGCGCGGCGTCGTGCTTGACTGGCAGCCCGGCGACAAGGAACTCCTTGAGGCTGGCACGGTGGACTTCTACAGCTTCAGCTACTACCAGACCGCCACGCACACCACCCACGACAATGCCGAGATGACGGGCGGCAACCTCCTGTTCGGCGCGAAGAACCCCTACCTCAAGGCGACCGACTGGGGCTGGCAGATCGACCCCACTGGCCTGCGCATCTTCCTGAACGAGCTGACCGACCGCTACGACGGGCTGCCGCTGATGGTGGTGGAGAACGGGCTGGGCGCCTTCGATGAGCTGGTGGTCGAAGACGGCGTGGAGCGCGTGCACGACCCCTACCGCACCGACTACCTCAAGCAGCACGTTGCGGCCATGAGCGAGGCCATCGAGGACGGCTGCAACCTGCTGGGCTACACCTGGTGGGGCGGCATCGACCTGGTCAGCGCCAGCACCGGCGAGTACGCCAAGCGCTACGGCTTCATCTACGTGGACTACCACGACGACGGCACCGGCGACGGGCACCGCGTGCGCAAGGACAGCTTCTACGACTACCAGCGCATCATCGCCGAGTCGCGGGGATAGCCAGCCCATCCGAGGCTAGGAGGCGTGCCCCCAGCCCCCAGAAAGGGAGCCACCCAATGAGCCATGAGGATGCGGCACGCCGCATCCCTTGCACAGGCTACAGCTGCTCGAACTCGGTCGACTGGGCGTTTTCGGACGTCAACAGGGCAGTGGGGAGCCCTCCCGCTCCGCGCAACATCGCCGGCAGGTGCGGAGCACTCCTCGCTGCACAGAAGGTGCTGCGTGATCTAGGCGTCGACCGCGAGGACGAGCTCGAGCAGGCCTTCGAGAAGGGGCTCGGCTACGTAACGTGCGTGGAACTCAAGCGGCATCGCTGTAACTGCAACGACTGCGTGGGCGTGGCGGCCCAGCTGAAAGGAGCACTGGCTCAGCCAGCAGGAGGCCTGGGAGGCATTTCTGGAGTACATCCCCCAGTACTTTGAGGACGGCACGCCCATGACGCTGGGGCTCGAGGGCTTCTTCAACTACGACGTGCCCAGGCAGCGCCAGAGCGCCACCTTTGAGCGAAACGTCGAGGAGCAGTACTTCCCGCGCGCCATCATGTGCGCTCACGTGCGTCGCGAGATGTACGTGAGCCCACAGGGCAGAATCCTGCCGTGCATGTCCATGGTGGGCGGGCCCATCGAGCAGCAGTTCCCCAACATGCTCGAGATTCCGCTCGAGGAGATTCTGGACATGGACTCGCCGTACATGGACATCATCGACGCGTGCATCAGCGACTTCATGGAGCACAACCCCGAATGCCGGGAGTGCGCGTGGCGCACTGCCTGTTGCGGCGGCTGCCGCGCGGTGGCCGTGCGCGACCACCCGCTCGACTATATGGCGCCTGACCTCGTAACCTGCGAGTACTTCAAGGGAGGCTGGAAGGACCGCAAGGACGAGCTGCTGCGCAGCATCGGCCGCTTCTAGCCTGGGGCGCGGCCGTGCCTCAGGCCCTCCCCTTTTGCTAACATGCCCTTACGGATAGGCATCGGAAGGCGCGCGCATGGAAGCATTCGGGCATTTCTATCTCGACAAGGAGAAGGACCTCGTCGTCGAGCTCTTCCGCGAGGGGGACGAGCTGCACTATGTGCTCAGGACGCCCAACCACGGCACCGGCAACCTCATCACCAACCTAGCCGCCCTGTGCAACCTGGAGCTTCAGACCGACGAGGACGGCCTCAAGGTGATCCGCGGCACGCTGCCCTGCTACATCGACGGCTACAACCGCACGGTCTACGTCTTCCGCCTGCTCGACACGAAGGTTGCCAACATCTACCCGGATGGCCGCATCGAGCGCAAGGCGTCCATACCCGCCATCGCGAAGACCCTGATGAGCCAGACCAAGGACTATCGCCAGGACTTCCGCAAGACCTTGGTGAAGACCTACATCCTGCGCGAGTGCAAGTTCCGGACGGACTTGCACACCCACATGAACGCCAACCTCGACCCCGACACCCTCATCGCCCTCGGCATCCATCACCAGATCCGCTACCCGCTCTACTACATCCGCAAGCTGCGGCTGCGGCTCTCGCCTGCGCAGGAGCGGCTCGTCACGGCGCGCAGGGCCCAGACCGCCGCAGAGCTTCGCAACTCCCCGCTCAAGGGCAAGTACCTTGACCGCAGGATTAACGACGAGACGTTTCTGAACTTTGCCTCCCTCATTCTGGAGAACCTCGAGAACGCCGCGTGGAACATCCCCCGAATCAGGACGTCGCTCGCCATCATGAAGGACGGGCAGGCCGTCTTCACCAACCTCGAGAAGGTCTACCTGTACCGCTACGTCTTCTGCAAGGGCGTGCCTGCCGATGACCCCATCGCGCTCAGCGACATCGAGCGCATTCCTGACCACGAGATCGTTCAGGCCTTGGGCGTCATGGCAAAGGACCGCAGCCACCCGGTGTTCCGTAACAACAGCGTCTTTCAGGACAAGCTGCTGTGGGTTGCGCGGAGCTACGCCCGGTGCGGCATCGACTATGCCGAGATATCTGACACCACCCTCGCAAAGCCTGAGGCAGCACCGCACATGCTGGCCGAGGTCCACGCCGTGATGCCGGCCATCACGCGGGAAACCGGTGTTACACTGCGGTTCCTTGCGGCGGTAAGGCGAACGCCGCTCACCATCGTGCGCGACCGAATTGCCTCAAACGACGTTACCCGCAAGAACCTGCAGGCCATTCGCGCGGTGGCGGGAGACCCGTACGTAGCGGGAAGCGACATCGTCGGCGAGGAGATCAACGACATCCGTGACCTCGCGCCGCTTTTGGCCGAGCTCGACCGGATTGCGGCGGACCACCCCACCTTCACCATCCGCATCCACGCCGGCGAAAACGACGGCCTGCGTGACAACGTGGCCAACGCGATCAAGTGCGTCCGCGAGGGGCTGGCGCCTGGCCAGCCCATGCCGCTTGTCCGCATCGGCCACGGCCTTTACACCAGAAACCTTGCCTCGAACAAGGGTCGCCAACTGCTGAAAGACCTGCGGGACAGCGGCGCCGTGCTGGAGTTTCAGATCACCTCAAACGTGCGCCTGAACAACCTGAGCCAGCTTGAGCGCCATCCACTGCGCCAGTACTTGGCGGTTGGCGTGCCCTGCGTGCAGGGCACGGATGGCGGGGCCATCTACGGTACGGATTCCATCGACGAGCAGCTCGCGCTGGAGAAGATGCTCAATCTTTCCAAGGAGGAGCTTGTGGCCATGCATCGCGCGGAGGACGCGGTGCGGAGCCGTGGCATCGCCGCGCTCGAGGAGAAGCTGCGCGTTTTCGGCAATGAGGCGGGCGCGGACGACGTCGAGGCCTTCTACGCGGCAAAGATGCGGGCACAGCAGCCACCCGAGGAGACGCTTCTGGACCTCCCGGACACCAGAGACAGTGCCGCGGTCTTTGCGGAAAGGATTGAGGAGCTGCCACTCGACCGTGTGCCCGTCATCGTCATGGGCGGGTCCTTCAACAACGACCGCCACGTAACCCGGCGTCGCCGCGACATCTGCGCCTTGCTAGACGACATCCTCGCCAAGGGCGACCCCAGCAAGATGTTCTTAATCATTGGCCACAGCCTCTCGGGCTATGAGCAGTATCTGGTTGAGAAAAACCAAGGCAAGTTTGATATCTTCGCTTTCGTGCCCGCACAGGTTGGCGAGAACGATGCAACGGCCCTGTTGCAGGCCGACGTCCGCATTCGGCCTTCCATCGAGCCCAGCCCCATGGGCATCTACAAGAGCGTCGCCTACGAGGTCTTCAAGCGCAGGCCCTCGGTCCTCATCGCGCTCGACGGCAACTCGTCAGGCGCAAACATGATCCAAGACGCCAAGAATGGCAAGCGCAAGTGCCACATGTTCGTACTCGACAAGCGGGGCATGCTGCGGGAAAAGGCCAAGGGGCTCGAGGGATACGTGACCCTGTTCGGGCCTGACGACGACTTGGCGGGTCTGGTCTCGGACGCCGTAAGGATCTGCTATCCGCAGCGCTGGCTCCGCCAGGAGTAGCGCTTCGGTGCGCCTAGGGGCTACCCCCGAGACACACCAGCAGAAATGCCCAACTGCCATCTGTTGATATAGTCAAACTGTCGCTTGCCTGCGCACCCGCAATGGCATCACAATGCGCACTAGGTCTATAGAAATGACACCTGAGAGGAGAAGAAGCATGAAACTCGAAAACAAGGCGGTAGTCGTTACTGGCGCGTCGTCCGGCATGGGAAAGGCGATCGTCGAGCTGTTCGTCAAGGAAGGTGCCAAAGTGGTAGCCGTCGCTCGCCGCAAGGAGCGCCTCGAGGCACTTGCCGAGTCGCTGGCCGACGAGCCGGGCGAGGTCGTTGTCTACGCGGGCGATATTTCAAAGCGTGAGACCTGCGAAGGCATGATCGATGAGTGCGTCAGCCGCTTCGGGCGCCTGGACGTGCTTGTGAACAACGCCGGCATCATGGACAACATGGCTGCGGTGGCCAACTTCACTGACGAGAAGTACGAATCCGTCATGGCCGTCAACGTCTATGGTCCCCTGGCCGCCATGCGCAAGGCCGTCAACGTGTTCCTGGAGCAGGGCGACGGTGGCAACATCATCACCATCTCCTCGCTCGGCGCGCAACACCAGGCGGCAGGCGTCGTGTATGGCGCCTCGAAGGCTGCCGTGAACGCTGCCGTACGCGCGACGGCGTTCACCTACACCAAGGACAAGATCCGCAGCAACGCCATCGCCCCGGGCGGCATCAACACCGAGATTGCCACCGCGATGGGCATGCCCGACATGGACGGTTACGGTAGGATTCAGGGCGTCCAGGGCCTCATGCCCGGCACCGGTGACCCCATCGACATCGCCAACGCCGCGCTGTTCCTTGCAAGCGACGACTCCTCGTTCATCAACGGCCAGATCCTGGGTGTCGATGGCGGCTGGAGCGCGATGTAAGCATAGCTTTCCTCGTACTAGGAACCACAAAGGACAGTCCTTGGTGGTTAAGAGCCTGCTTTGACATGTTTGCAAAAGTAGCCTCGGTGTCAGTGCCCAAAAGAGACCTCCCCGAAGCGTAGAATGGCATCGAGCATACTCCACACTCAACCAGACAGCACAGGAGATGGCATGGGCAAGAAGAAGCAAAGGCAGCAGGACCAGCCGAAGGGCAGCCGTCGCGACGTGCTGATCGTTGTCGCCGTCATGTTTGCCATCTCACTGCTTATCGCCGCTGCCATTCCCGTAGGCTGCGCCGCGTCGCTCATGGGCGGGTACCACCGCTTCATCCAAGACCTCGGAAGCAGCCTCATGTACGCGCGCGAGAACGAATCGCTCGAGATCAGCGTGGATGGCGAGACGCGAAAGGCCGACCTGTCCCAGGCCGAAGCCATCTACGGCCTCATATCCGACACGGGCATGGGCTCTCCCCTCTCAGAAGCTCCTGACAGCGAGCCCCTTGCCTTCATCTTTGGCGACGGCTCCTCGCTGCAGCTCTTCTCGACACGCATCGACGAGCCTGACGGAAAGCAGGTCGACGGCCTTGCCATTTGCTACCAGCGAAAAGATGGCACCACCTTTGCCTACGACACCGACCAGCTGACCTACCAAGACGTCGTCTCTCGCATTCAGTAATCTGGGACCACTAAGGACTGTCCTTGGTGGTCCCACTACTCCGTGATGATCTCGATGCGGCCCTCTCCGTCAGCGTTGGCATAGCGCTCGGGAGCTTCGCTGCCGCACCACCTACCTGCAGTTTTATAGGCACCTCGTAGGTTGTGCCTCCATCGCTGTAGCTCGTCCATAAAGTGCAACGATGTGAACAAATCTGCTCATTCTAGGTCTGCCTGTCCACAAATCGCATTCATGTGAACGGACTTGCCGCATCCAATCGAAAAAGCCGTTCACATGAATGCGATTTGTGAACGCCAAGGAGCAATTTCGGTGGCCTTCGTTCACATCAATGCGTTTTGTGGCCTTGCCAGAACCACCAAGGACTGTCCTTCGTGGTTCCAAGCCTAGCCCAGCCGCTCGGCGAGGTAGTCACGCATGACGCGGACCGCGTCGGTCTGTCGCCAATCGACCTCATGCACGCTGCCATCGTCAAACGAGAGCACCTGTGCGTCTCTGATGCCCATGACGATGGGCGAATGCGTGACGATGATGAACTGCGAGCCCTCCTGCGCGGCCTTCTCGACGAGCTTTGCCAGTTCTAGCTGTCGGCGTGGCGAGAGGGCAGCCTCTGGCTCGTCGAGGATGAGGAGGCTGCGCGCCGGGGCATAACGCAGGAACGAGAGAAAGCTCTCCCCGTGCGACTGGGCATGGAGGTCTGGCAGCGACACGTGACCTCCCGCGTACTCCGTGTTCACGAGCGTGGCCACGTTGTAAAGACTCTCCGCGCGCAGGTACTGACCCCACTTTGGCCGCGAGAAGCCACGCACGAGCGTGAGCGCTTCGTGCAGTTCGGATACGTCGTCGTAGCTGCTGTGCGCGAAGTTGAGGGTGCCGCCCTCACGGTTGAAGCCCGATGCCACAGCGATGGCCTCGAGGAGCGTGGACTTGCCGGTGCCGTTCTCGCCCACGAAGATGGTCACGTCATGCGTGAGCTCCAGCTCCTCAAGCCGCATGAGTGCGAGAATGCCGCGCAGGTAGGAATCCTGGGGGATGGCTTCCCAGTCAATTGAGATGCTTCGTATGAACCGCGAACTCAGCATGGCGTCCTCCCCTGATGTCCTTCCCTACCATACGGCATCAGCGTCGAGACGTAGCCGATAAAGCGCTGGAATACCTTGTCCCCAAAGACATAAAGCGCCCGCGTACGCCCGGCGTGCGGTGGGCAAAATCACCCCGCCTCAGGCGTGTAGGTCATGACAAGCTCACGTTCTACCCATTCCTTATCCTTGTCGCTGGTTG
>DJXA01000216.1:0-4046 GCA_002449555.1 Atopobiaceae bacterium UBA7016
GAGTACCTCATCCAGATCCTCGATCTCGACGACGAGACCCGCATCCTGTCCGAGTGGCGCGTGCCTGCGTCCGTGCGCTTCATGCCGGGCTTCGAGGACGGCGTGGAGGTCCGCGCTGGCGACCAGATCACCCGTGGCTTCGTCAACTTCCGCAAGCTGCGCAAGCTGACCGACATCGAGTCGACGATGCACACCTTCGTCGAGTCCGTCAAGGACGTCTACACCAGCCAGGGCGTCGACCTGAACGACAAACACATCGAGGTCATCGCACGTCAGATGCTGCGTCGCGTCCAGGTCACCAACCCCGGTGACTCCACTTACCTGCTGGGCCAGTACGTCGACCGCTACGTCTTCGCGGACAGCGTGCGCAACATCGCGCTGGCTGGCGGCACCCCGCCCGAGGCCGAGCCGGTCATCCTGGGCACCCTCAAGGTGGCCAGCTCCATCGACTCTTGGCTCTCCAGCGCGTCGTTCATCCGCACCGCGGGCGTTTTGACCGAGGTGGCCATCGAGGGCGACGTCGATCACCTGCTCGACCTCAAGTCCAACGTCATCGTGGGCAAGAAGATTCCGGCCGGCACCGGCCTGAAGGCCTACAACGACGTCAAGCTCACCTACCACGGCGAGAAGATTGACGGCCCCACGAGCCCGCTGGCCAAGAGCCTGCCCGAGTGGGCGCCCGACAGCCTGAAGGGCATCGAGGAGCAGCTGCCCAAGCAGCTCGACTGGGTTGGCGACGACTACGGCTTCGGCGGCGTGTACTCCAAGAACGGTCGCACGCTCTCCAGCGAGGACGCCAAGCTCTATCTCTTCGACGATCTGGGCGTGTCGCAGCGTTGGACCAACAAGTTCAGCGAGGTGGGCATCGAGACCGTGGGCGACCTCATCGGCAAGACCGAGGACGACCTGCTGCGCATCGACGGCATCGGCGCCAAGGCTATCGAAGAGCTGCGTGACGGCCTTGAGGCCCGTGGCCTGCTCTACATCCTTGAGCCCGACGAGGACGAGGCCGACAGCGAGGATCTGTCCCAGCTGCTCAACATGGTGTTCTCGCCTGACGCGGGCGACGACATCATGCTCGGCACGGCCGCGCCGTCCAAGCGTACCTACGACGATGACGAGCTGATCGGTGGCAGCGACGACTCTGCCCTCAGCGACCAGATCATCAACGAGGACCTCGGCTCGCTCCAGGACCTGCTCAGCCAGGTTGAGCGCAGCGAGGAGGAGTTGCTCGACTAACCCGCTGACACAGCGTGACTGAAGGCGAGGGGCCCGGCTAGTCCGGGCCTCTCGTGCGGTTTAGGGGTAGCCCCCTCGCCGCACGAGTGCGGCGAGGGGGCTACCCCTAAACCGCACGACATGCTGCAATGGCTGCGCGATTTCAGTGAGCTGAGCGGGTTGTTACCGTTTATCTCACGCGGGTAACGTCTCGCGGCGAGAGCCGTCCAAGCGTGCTAGAGTGTCTCCAACACTGCAACGAAGGAAGAGGAAGCATCATGGAGCCCGCCAACCTGCAGAACCGCCGCGATATCGCCAACCGCATCAGGTCCCTTCGCGAGGATAACGACCTCACGATCGAGGACATGGCTGCGGCTACCGGCCGTTCGCCGGAGGAGTATGCCGCGCGCGAGAGCGGCGACATGGACCTCACCTTCACCTTCGTGTACAAGTGCGCCAAGAAGTTCGGCGTAGACGTGGTGGAGCTGCTCACCGGCGAGAGCCCGCGCCTCAAGCACTACGAGATCGTGCGCGAGGGTGAGGGCCTCATCCTCGAGCGCCACACCGACTTCCACTACCTGCACAAGGCTCCGCACTTCAGGAACCGCCTGGGCGAGACGTTCCTCGTGGACGTGCCCTACCAGCCCGAGAGCCAGAACGAGCCCATCCACCTCTCGTATCACGAGGGCCAGGAGATGGACTTCGTCCTGAAGGGCCACCTGCGCTTCCGCTTTGAGGACCACTTCGAGGAAGTCGGCCCTGGCGACACGCTCTATTATGATTCCGGCCGCGGCCATGGCATGATTGCTATCGGCGGCGAGGACGCGCAGATCCTCGCCGTGGTCTTCGACCCGCAGCGCAAAGAGATTATCTAGGCATCGCCCGCTTTCCTGCGGACGGTGCCGTTAACCCAATACCTGACCATGCGCGTCACTGACGCGAGGCCGGTGTTGTATGCCGTCTCGATATCTCTTTGCAAAGGAACATAACATCATGCGCTATCTCAGCGAGAACTATCTTTCCGAAAGCCGCGACCGCAACGGACAGGTCGCCCACCTTTCCCTCCACTATCCCGAGACCTTCAACTGGGCGTATGACGTAGTTGACGACATCGCGACCGTCGAGCCCCAGCGTCCTGCCATGGTATGGTGCAACCCCGAGGGCGAGGAGCACCGCTTTACCTTTGGCGACATGAAGTACTGGTCTGACAAGTGCGCGAACTTCCTGGTTGCGCAGGGCGTGCGCAAAGGCGACGCCGTGCTGGTCATCCTGCGTCGTCACTACCAGTTCTGGATTTGCGCGCTGGCGCTGCACAAGATTGGCGCGCTTCTGGTGCCGGCCACCTTCATGCTGCGCGAGCACGACTTGGAGTACCGTCTGAAGGCGGCGGGTATCAAGGCCGTGGTCTGCACGGATGCTGGCGCCATCGCCGACGTCTGCGACGCCGTGGCTCCTAGCTGTCCTGACCTGCAGGTGAAGATCATCGTGGCCGCTGGCGGTGCCGGCCTGGCCGTGAGCGAGCCCAGCTTCGAGCCGAGCCGCCATCGTGCACTCTCTGGTCCCGACCACATCTGCGAGCTTACCTGCCAGCGCGAGGGCTGGGTCGACTTCAACTCGGGCGTGCGTGCCGCGAGTGACTTCTGGGGTCGCATCCCCACCACCGTGCACGAGCCCATGATCATGTACTTCTCCAGCGGCACGTCGGGCAACCCCAAGATGGTGCTGCATGACTACACCTACGCGCTGGCCCACACCATCACGGCCAAGCTGTGGCACAACGTGGTGGGCGACGATGGCCTGCACTTCACCATCGCCGACACCGGCTGGGGCAAGGCCGTGTGGGGCAAGTTCTATGGCGCGTGGACCATGGAGGCGTGCGTCTTCACGTACGACTTCGACCGCTTCCATGCGAACGAGATTCTCTCGCTGATTGACCGCTACGGCGTGACCACGCTGTGCTGCCCGCCCACGATGTATCGCCTGATGATGCAGGCTGACTTCAAGCGGTATCGCCTGAACTCGCTCGTGTACTGCACCACGGCTGGCGAGGCGCTCAACCCCGACCTGTACGACTTCTGGAAGGAGCACACGGGGCTGACCATCTTCGAGGGCTTTGGCCAGACCGAGACGCCGCTGACCGTGGCAAACCTCAACGGCAGCCACCCCAAGCCCGGCTCGATGGGCAAGATCGTGCCGCTATACGACATTCGCGTGCTGCGCGACGACGGAACCGAGTGCGAGGACGGCGAGACGGGCGAAATCTGCATCCGCTATCCCGAGGACCATCGTCCCGAGGGCATCATGATTGGCTACTACCGCGACCCCGAGAAGACGGCCGAGGCCATCTACGACGGCTGGTACCACACCGGCGACACCGCGTGGCGCGACGAGGACGACTTCCTGTGGTACGTGGGCCGCAATGACGACGTCATCAAGAGCTCCGGCTACCGCATCGGGCCGACCGAGATCGAGAGCGTGCTGCTGCAGCACGAGGCCGTGCGTGAGTGCGCCGTTACCGGCGTGCCTGACCCGGTGCGTGGCAAGGCCGTCAAGGCCACCATCGTGCTGCACGAGGGCTTCGTGGGCAGCGATGAGCTGACCAAGGAGCTGCAGCGCTACGTTAAGCGCGAGACCGCGCCGTACAAGTATCCGCGCATCATCGACTATGTGGACGAGCTGCCCAAGACGGTCAACGGCAAGATTCGCCGCGTGGCCATTCGCAAGCGCGACGAGGAGCTTGCCGCCGCCGAGGTCGCCAACCAAGACAAGCACGACGGCCTGATTTAACCGTTTCGTGCCCTATGCACCCAGCCCGGACGATCAGGACG
>DJXA01000216.1:4160-5405 GCA_002449555.1 Atopobiaceae bacterium UBA7016
CGTCCTGATCGTCCGGGCTGGGTGCCCAGTGTTTCACTCGGGTGTACATCTTGTTGCCGCAACACCGCTGTTACCGTCACGGTGGTATAACGCAAGCCATGGAACGATTTGATGCCATAGCGGCCCTTCAGGACCTCCTGCTTCTTTAGGCGCTACCGCGTGCAAGCGGCAGCGCCCGTAACCTTATGTGCAGGCCTTTTGGCTATCCTTCCCACACACTTCAAACAAGGGGTACCCCATCATGAAGCTTGCCTTCTCTACTATTGGCTGTCCTTCGTACTCGTGGCTCGACATCTATCCCATGGCAAAGGACCTGGGCTTTGACGGCATCGAGGTCCGTGGTGTCCAGGGCCGCGCGTTTGCGCCTAGCACCGCGCCCTTCCATCCCAACCGTCGCGACCGTACGCGCCAGCAGCTCGAGCGCGTCGGCCTCGAGATTCCGTGCTTCTCGTCCAACTGCGAGCTTGCCGACGACAGCCGTCGCGAGGACAACATCAACGAGGTCATGCGCTACATCGAGCTGGCCAGCGACATGGGCACCCCGTACGTCCGCGTGCTGCTCGCGCGCGACATCCATCCCATCGGCATGGTCGACGACGAGTACATGGTGCAGCTGCTCAAGCAGCTCGGCGAGATTGCCTCCATCTACGACGTCGCAGTGCTGATTGAGACCACGTCCGAGTACGCGGACACGGCCCGGCTGCGTCGCGTGCTCGACGCCGTGGATATGGACAGCGTCGGCGCCGTGTGGGACCTGCACCACCCGTATCGTCTGATGGGTGAGGCGCCTGAGACCACCGTCAAGAATCTGGGCCGCCACCTGCGCTACTGCCAGGTGAAGGACTCTGTGGTGGTTGACGGGCACTTCCAGTACCGCATGATGGGCGAAGGCGACCTGCCGCTGTACGAGATGTTCGACGCGCTGCGCGCCTCGGGCTACGACGGCTATATGTCCTTCGAGTGGGTCACCCGTTGGGCGCGCGACCTGGCCGTGGGTGAGGCGGGCATCGTCTTCCCGCACTTCATCAACTACATGCGCGACTACTTCTCGGGCGGCGTGGCCGCGCCGGAGCAGCCGCGTGCCGAGATCGACCTCACGCCGGCGCCGGCGGCCACCACGCGCGTTGGTGCTCTGCAGCACTCGCTTACCAACGACGGCACCTACCCCTGGCCCAAAGAGCACCTCATCGACCTCACGTTCCCGCAGGTACTTGACCATATCTGCGATCTTTATCCCGAGCAGTA
>DJXA01000216.1:5541-6079 GCA_002449555.1 Atopobiaceae bacterium UBA7016
GGCGAGTACTACGTGCGCACTTATCCGCAGTTCCGCGACGACGTGGACGAGTTTGCACGCTCGCTCATCGCCATGGGCGTCCAGCCGGGCGACAAGGTGGCTATCTGGGCGAGCAACGTGCCGCAGTGGTACCTGACGTTCTGGGCGGCGGTCAAGATCGGCGCCGTGCTGGTTACCGTCAACACGGGCTACAAGATCCACGAGCTGGAGTACCTGCTTACGCAGTCCGACACGCACACGCTGGTCATGATCGACGAGTACAAGGGCACGAGCTACCTCGACATCGTTGACGAGCTCTTCCCCGAGATGGCTGGCGCCAAGGCGGGCGAGTGGAGCACCAAGAAGATGCCGTTCTTGCGCAACATCGTTACCATCGATGGCCCGCACGAGGGCTGCTACAGCTGGGGCGAGGCGCTGGCGCTGGCAGACCGCGTAAGCATCGACGAGGTTGACCGTCGCTGCGCCGCCATTGACGTGCACGATGTCTGCAACATGCAGTACACCTCGGGCACCACGGGCTTCCCCAAGGGCGTCATGC